>JAITHZ010000335.1 GCA_031279795.1 Bacteroidales bacterium | reverse complement strand
AATCGCTTTACCAGCAGGTAGAACTGATAAAGAAAAGTCGCCGCACAAACATTAACAGATTGATAAAAGAGCGCCATCTTGACTTGATTGAGTCTCAATCACCTGTTTATGTGATAGATAAGAAGAATTAACATGGAAAAAAATCGAATTATCATCGTTTACGGTATTGTTGTGACCATCCTTTGCTGCATCATGATAGTGATTGCTTACCGTTTGTCCGCTTTTTCCGCCGATAAAGGAAAATGGGCAGCGTACGGCGAAAACGAAAAACAGTTGCACCGCATAGATACCATTCCTGCGGAGAGAGGAAATATTTACGACTGCAACGGCTATTTGCTTTCAAGCACATTGCCGCAATATACACTTGCCCTGGATTTGAGACAGCTGGACGCTATTCGATGGTATAGAGCAGGTAAAATCTGGGACGGAGCTCCAGCGAAGGCTACGATGCTGGATGCCTTCAATTATTACGTGGATTCGCTGGCTTTCCGTTTGTCGATGTTGATTCAGGATGGAACTCCTGCCGAATACAAAAGATACCTGACTGCCGGAGTGGAAAAAAGAAGCGGTTACTACCGCATAAGCTGTAAAAGAACCAACTGGAAAGCTTCCTATGATCAAATGCTGCAAATCAAAAGTTTTCCATTCATTCGGATTGGAATACGCGAATATGTTGAAGATGGGTACTTAACGTATAAATCCTACCAGAGTGGATTGATTTCGAAAGTTGAAGTACAGCGAATTAAACCCTATGCCATGATGGGATCACGAACAATCGGCGACATTTATACCGACCGGAAACTGGGCGGAAAAACAGGTCTGGAAGCTGCCTGCGATTCATTACTGAAAGGAAAACCAGGCTGGGGACGATATGAATATGCTACCGAAAATCAGAAAACTGAATATGCCAACGTTAATAAAACCAGACGAGTACAGGTTGTTATCAAAGAACCCGAAACCGGCTACGACATCATATCGGCAATTGACATCTCCATGATGGAAATCATGGAAAAAGCATTGCTGCAACAGTTGGATTCGACCCGTGCCGAAAGCGGCCTTGCGGCGCTGATGGACGTGAAAACCGGCGAAATAAAGGCCATTTCGAACCTGCGGCGACAAAAGGACGGTTCTTACCTCGAAGGACAAAACGACATGCTGGTTGGGCAGTTTGAACCCGGCTCCACATTCAAAACCGCCTCTATGATGGCTGCGCTGGAAGATAGCCTTGTTGAAGTGGATGATTCTCCGATACCGGTTGAGGGCGGCATTTGGTATCCTTTTTCCAAAGACGCTCCTCCCATCAGAGACCACAACTGGCGAAGCGGCGGATACAAATTTCCACTTTCTGTGCCACAAGTATTGCACTATTCGTCCAACATCGGCATGGCGAAAATTATTTTGCGCGCCTATCGAAATTCGCCAGAAAAATATTTGGCCAGGCTTTATAAAATGGGCATAACACGTCCAATGAAACTCGAAATTCCCGGAGCAGGAATCCCCGACGTAAACACCCCCGAAACACGACACAAAAAAAATCCATATTCAGCCCTGAAACCCTGGTCGAATACTACCCTGCCGTGGATGTCTTTCGGATATGAGCTGACTTTGCCGCCAATCTATACGCTTTCGTTTTATAATGCGATTGCAAATAACGGAATTTTCCTCAAACCTGTTTTTGTGAAAAGTGTTACTAAAAACAAGCAAAACATAAAAACATTCCATTCCGATACCATTGCTGCTCCTGTTTGTTCGGAAAAAACACTGGGAATCATACGCTCTATGCTGATAGACGTTGTAAACAGAGGAACCGGCACGCCTGTCAAGTCGAAATACATACAGATTGCCGGAAAAACCGGAACGTCGCAAGTACATGGAACGGAATTTGTAAATGTCTCATTCTGCGGATACTTTCCCGCAGAGAACCCTCAATATACCTGCTTCGTCATGCTGTGTAAAGTCGGCGGACATTCTGCTGCAGGAAAAACAGCCGGACTTGTTTTCAAAAATATTGCCGAACAGGTTTATGTCGCAAAGCTGCAAAAAGATGTTTCCGAGGCGAAAGATACGGTAAACAGCTTTTTGCCCGTTGTCAAAAGGGGAAATGTCCGTGATACCGAAAATGTATTGAAAAAATTGAACATTGTTTATAAAAACCAAGCAACTGGCGAATGGACGGCGCCATATTACAGCGGCGACACTATTCTGTTGAAAACTTTGAATTTACCGCATAAAACCGTGCCGAATGTAATCGGCATGGGAGCTAAAGATGCCGTTTATACACTGGAAAAATGTGGATTACGAGTGACACTGAACGGACTTGGTAAAGTAACAAGACAAAGCATCCCTGTCGGCAGTGATTTTCGGCATGGACAAACGATAACAATTAATTTGGATTGAACAAATATAGTTTACAATGAATATACAAACGTTAACGCAACGAATGACTGTAAAAAATTATTACGGAGAATTTTCAGGAGAAATAGCCGGTGTACAGTCGGATTCGCGAAAAATTGAACCGGACTTTCTTTTCGTTGCCGTGAAAGGAACGCAGTCCGATGGACATGATTACATGAATGCTGCAATCGAAAAAGGCGCAAAAGCCATTGTGTGTGAAACGTTGCCGGTTAAACTGAACGACGCCGTTTCCTACTTGCAGGTAGACGACAGCGCCGAAGCCTTAGGATTGCTTGCTTCGCAATGGTTCGGCAATCCGTCGCAACGCTTCAAACTGGTGGGAGTAACCGGTACAAACGGAAAAACAACTGTGGCTACATTGCTTTACCGGTTGTTTAAGGGTTTCGGTCACAAGGCCGGTTTGTTTTCCACCGTCAGGAATTACGTTGACGACGCAATTGTTGATGCTACGCACACCACGCCCGACCCCATCGAAATGAACCGGCTGATGCGTCAAATGGCCGACGTTGGCTGTGAATATGTATTTATGGAAGTCAGCTCGCATGCCGTTGACCAGAAACGTATTGCTGGTTTGACATTTGCCGGTGGCATTTTTTCAAACCTCACACGCGACCATCTGGATTATCATAAAACCGTCGATGCGTACCTCAAAGCCAAAAAGAATTTTTTTGACAAGCTGCCCAAAGAGGCTTTTGCACTGACAAACACTGATGACAAAAATGGGCTGGTAATGCTCCAAAACACCCGTGCTGCAAAACATACGTATTCCATCTGGTCGCTTGCCGATTTCAAAGGGCGCATTCTTGAAAATCACTTTGAGGGAATGTTGCTGGAAATCAACAGAAAAGAGGTTGCTGTACGGTTTATTGGAAAATTCAATGCATGCAATTTGCTGGCGGTAACTGGAGCTGCCTGCCTGTTGGGGAAAAACGAAGATGATGTTTTGACTCTGTTAAGTACGCTGACGCCGGTGGACGGACGTTTCGAGCCGATTCGTTCGGCAGGTGGTGTTACGGTCATTGTCGATTATGCGCATACGCCTGATGCGCTGACGAACGTGCTGACAAGCATCCGGCAAATCGTCGGAAAAGGCAGCGTTATCACGGTCGTTGGGGCAGGTGGTAACCGCGACAGGGGAAAACGTCCGCTGATGGCGCAGGAAGCTGCCAAATACAGCGACAAGTTGATTCTAACATCCGACAATCCGCGCTTTGAAGAACCCGACGAGATCATCGCAGACATGTACGCTGGCCTCAACAGTGAACAGCAACAGCTAACCGCCTGCATCGCCAATCGGAAAGAAGCCATCAAAACCGCTGCTCTGCTGGCTCAAAAAGACGACGTCATCCTGATTGCCGGAAAAGGTCATGAAAATTATCAGGACATCAAAGGCGTTAAACATCATTTTGACGATAAAGAAGTGGTGAAAGAAATTTTTAATCTGTAATGTAAAAATTATGGATCCTATAACAAATAACAATTTTTATAATTAAACACACATGTTTTATTACCTTTTTCATTATCTTGATACACACGTTGATTTTCCAGGAACGGGACTATTTCAATATGTATCTTTTCGTTCGATGATAGCATTGATTTTGTCGCTGACAATTTCAACCATTATCGGAAGGCGCATTATCAACAAGCTGCAGGTTTTGCAAATAGGCGAATCAGTCCGCGATTTGGGGCTGGAAGGTCAAACAGGCAAAAAAGGCACGCCTACGATGGGCGGAATCATCATCATCATTTCCATTTTGTTGCCTTGTTTGCTGGTAGCGCATCTGAGCAATATCTACATGATTATGATGCTGATAACAACAGTTTGGCTTGGAAGTCTCGGATTTTTGGACGATTACATTAAAGTGTTCAAAAAAGACAAAGAAGGCTTGCAGGGGAAAGCAAAAATCGTTGGACAAATCGGTCTGGGCGTTATCGTGGCTGCCATCATGTATTTCAGCCCCGATATGGTCATTCGTGAAAACGTAGAAATCATGAAAGGAAATGATATTCAGCGAATTGAGCACGCGAATGAAAATATCAAATCAACACAGACCACTATTCCTTTTATGAAGAGCAACAACTTGGATTACAACGATTTTGTTCCGTTTTTGGCAGGGAAAGCTAAAGAAAATGCCGGATGGATTATTTTTGCGCTTGTGACGATTTTCATTGTCACTGCCGTATCGAACGGTTCGAATCTCACCGACGGACTGGACGGCCTGGCTGCCGGAAGTTCGGCTATCATTGGCGCTACGCTCGGCATTCTGGCTTACGTTTCGAGCCATGTACGATTTGCTTCATACCTGAATATCATGTATATACCTGGCAGCGAGGAACTGGTGGTCTTCATCAGCGCATTTATCGGCGCAACCATTGGCTTTCTGTGGTACAATGCCTATCCAGCGCAGGTATTCATGGGCGATACAGGCAGTTTGACAATCGGTGGAATTATCGCCGTATTCGCCATCGCTATTCACAAGGAATTGTTAATTCCTGTTTTGTGTGGCATATTTCTGGTAGAAAGCATTTCTGTCATTTTGCAGGTTTCCTGGTTCAAATATACAAAAAAGAAAACTGGTTCAGGAAAACGGATATTCAAAATGACGCCGTTGCATCACCATTTCCAAAAGCAGGGATGGATGCCGGATGTCCTTTTTTCGCGACCGATAAACGCTGTTCCCGAATCCAAAATCGTGGTTCGCTTCTGGTTAATCGGTATTGTTTTATGCGTTATTGCGCTGGCAACACTAAAATTAAGATAACAGCATGAAAATAATTATTTTAGGTGCAGGAGAAAGTGGTACAGGCGCGGCTGTGCTGGCAAAGAAGAAGGGATTCGATGTTTTTGTATCAGATTTCTCCGAGATAAAACAGCAGTATAAAGACCTCTTAGACGGCTACGACATTGCTTGGGAAGAAGGGAAACATTCGGCAGATATTATCCTCTCGGCAGACGAAGTGGTGAAAAGTCCGGGCATTCCCGACAAAGCCCCCATAATTCAGCAATTGGCGGAGAAAAATATTCCAATTGTCTCTGAAATCGAATTTGCCGGACGATATACTTCAGCCAACATGATTTGTATAACAGGCAGTAATGGAAAAACAACCACCACATCGCTCATTTATTTTATGCTGAAAAATGCAGGTCTGAACGTTGGACTTGCCGGAAACATTGGGAACAGTCTGGCATTGCAAGTTGCTACACAATCGTTCGATTATTACGTAATTGAATTGAGCAGTTTTCAGTTAGACAACATGTACGAATTTAAAGCCGACATAGCAGTTTTGCTAAACATCACTCCCGACCATTTGGACAGATACGGCTATGAAATGCAGCATTATGTGGATGCAAAATTTCGGATCACACAAAACCAGACAGAAAATGATGCATTCATCTTCTGGAACGACGACCCACTGATTCGGAAGGAATTGGCAAAACGAATATTTCGGGCGCAACTGTTTCCGTTTTCAGAAACAAAAAAAGACGGAGTAAAAGCATATAGCGAAAATAATCAGATAGTTATAAATACAACCAAACATACATTTACAATGGAACAGGAATTATTGGCTTTAACTGGCAAACATAATTTGTATAACTCGCTGGCGGCAGCTATTGCGGGAAACATACTGGAAATAAGAGATGAAAAAATACGCGAATCGCTCCGTGATTTCAAGGGAGTTGAACACCGGTTGGAATACGTGGCCACTGTGCGGGGCATCCGATTCGTCAACGATT
>JAITHZ010000036.1 GCA_031279795.1 Bacteroidales bacterium | reverse complement strand
TATATATCAATAGTAAAAGCGCTCCCACTTCTGGAGTTCTGAAAATTACGAATTACGAATTGCGAAATTGTCTCGCGAGTTTTCATAACCGTAATTCCTAATTCTTAATTCTTAATTCTTAATTCCTAATTCTTAATTCTTAATTCTCAATTATTTTTTTAAGTTTTTGTGTCGGTATAAAAATTTTGTTCTATATTTGCGAAATGAAAATACAGATACCATGCGACTCATTATAGCATCAGGAATTTTATTTATCCTTACCCTCTTTTGTGTTGCCGAACCATTGCGCGGACAGCAACCAAAAGCGGGTTTGTATTTCTTTTCGCACAACAGCAACATTGACCAGCGAACCGGTCTGACGCTTAATAACGGCCAACCATATATCGTTAAATCTCAAGACAGTTTCACGGTCGAATTCGATGTTTTTCTAAGAAACGAAGCTATTAAATTCGGTTATGTTTTCAGAATTATCTCCAACACGAATGAAAATTTCGATTTTATCGTCAATAATGCCCGTCAGGCTTTTTTAGTCGTCAATAATCGGGATTATCAGCTTCCCAGTCCAATCCAGGCCGAACAGTGGAATCATGTAGCAATCTCGTTTCAGAAAAAACGACAACAGATTTTTGTCCGACTCAACGATGATTCGGTCAGATGTCAGCACAGCATGGACAAATTAACCGCACTGACAGTCTCTTTCGGGAGATGCGATAACCTCGAATTTCTCGCCAACGACGTCGCCCCGATTATCCTGAAAGACATTGGCGTCTTTTTCGACAACAAGAAAACGCATCAATGGGAATTGAACAAACATGCGAAAAACAAAGTCTACGACGAACAGGAAGGCACGCCGGCAATGGCGTCAAATCCCGGATGGATGATCAATAACAGCGTATACTGGGAAAAAGTGGCTGAGTTTCAAACCTCGCTCTTTCCTCAAGTTACTTTTGATTCGATAAACAGCATCGTTTACATGCTAAACCCAAACGAACTGATTAGCTATTCGCTGCAAACCCACACAGAAAGACGAACCAAAACCAGCCCCGAAATCATGGGCAAATACTACAATCACTTGATGTTTGACCCAGTGAAAAGCCGCCTGTTTTTTTATCATGTGGAAACCAATCAGATTTACTTTTATGATCCGGAAACGAACATCTGGCTCAATTACCACACCAATGAAAAAGATCCGGCATACGCACATCACAGCCGCTATATCTCTGCCGCCGATTCATGTCTGTATCTGTTTGGCGGATACGGATTTTATAAATTCAACAGCGATTTTTTCAAAATAAACCTCCAGTCAAAAGAAATGTTCCGTTACGACCTGTCCCGCATCATTTCCCCGCGCTATCTGGCAGCAATGGGCGGAATTGCTTCAGGTGACAAACTCTACATTTTGGGAGGACGAGGCTCCGAGACGGGAAGGCAGGAACTGTCGCCAAAAAACTTCTCAAACCTGTTCGAAATAGAACTGAAAACCTTGAAGACAACATATCTGTTTGACATTGATAATAAGGGCAACATCTATTCCAACAGCCTGATTGTGGACAGCGCCGAAAAAAACATATACGTGCTGGCTTATCCCAATAAAAAATACACGTCCTCCATCTTCCTGCAAAAAATAAACCTGACAACCAAGACCGTTGAAACGCTGGCCGATTCCATCGAATACTATTTTCAGGATATCACCTCTTTTTGCGATTTGTATTATGCGCCGAAACTGTCGAAATTAGTTGCCATCGCAGCTTTTCCTTCCGATACGCTGACCTCGCGAATCAATATCTATACATTGGATTATCCGCCGTTGACAGAGTGGGAGATCCTGCAACAAACCACCAAACACAGCACGAGATGGGTTTGGCTTGCTTCGCTGTCGGTATTGCTCGTGCTTTCGCTATGCGTATGGATGAAAAAGAGACGAAACAAAAGAAAACAGCAAGCGCTCCCAGTCACCGAGCTGCCAGCCGAAGAACCAGCCGCAGTTCCCGAACGCAGCGAAATCGAAATAGGAGAATTCGTAACTGAAAAAACATTCTACAGCATGAAAAACAAGTCGATCCTCTTTCTGGGCGGATTTCAGGTATTCGACAAAGACGGGAAAAACATTACCGGAGAATTTACTCCTACACTAAAACACGTGCTTGTACTGATTATCCTTTCCACTTTTATGAAAAACAGCAAAGGCATTTCTTCATCCCGTTTGCAGGAATTGCTGTGGTTCGACAAAGAAGGCGAAGCCGCCAGAAATAACCGCAATGTGAATCTGAGAAGATTACGGCTGCTTTTAGCAAAAGTAGGGGTAGATATTTCCAATCGAAACAAATACTGGACAATTATCTTGCCCGATGACGTACTTTCCGATTACAGGGAAATATTGCGACTTGCCAATAGCATACCGCTGCAAAACGGAATAACGCAACTGGACGATCTGCTGCGCCTGCTGGAACTGTTGAATAACGGAAGCCTGCTGCCCAATGTTCAGGAGGAATGGATTGACGATTTCAAAACAGAATTTTCCAATCTGGTTATTGATTCACTTTTCATGGTGATCAACAATCCCAAAAATTCTTTCTATGAAAATGAAGATATCCGCCTGAGGGTTGCCAATGCTCTTCTGGAATTTGATTCGATAAACGAAGACGCAATTCAGATAAAATGCAAGGCGCTCGTCAAAATGGGAAAAAAAGGCCTTGCAAAAACCGTTTTCGACAATTTCAACAAAGAATATAAACTTATTCTGGGCGAATCTTACACAGGAAGCATCAAAAAAATCATGGAATAAA
>JAITHZ010000380.1 GCA_031279795.1 Bacteroidales bacterium | reverse complement strand
TTACCCCGACGCAGTTTCGGGACATAATTCGCAGCAAAGCGGGCAAAAAATTATCCGACAGCGAAATTGATGCTGCCTGGATGGAATATTTGCTTGATGTGCCCGATACAAAACTGAATTTGCTGCTGCAATTGCGAAAACAATACCGTCTGTTTCTGTTGAGCAATACCAACGCCATTCATATTGCCAACATCTTGTCGCCAGCGTTTGAAAAAAATGGACACGCCTTTTCCGATTATTTCGAAAAAGCCTATTATTCGCACGAATTACACTGCGCAAAGCCTGACAGAGCGATTTTCGAACAGGTGTTGCTGGATGCGGCCATTCGTGCGGAAGAAACACTGTTTATCGACGATGGAGAAGCCAATATTGCCACCGCTGCGCAAATGGGATTTGTAACATATCTGGCAAAACAGAAAGAGGATTTTTCATTTATTTTCACAAGTGACTTTCTCGAAAAATGAATTTGATAGCCGATATAATCAGTTTTTCCTCCGATCAGAAAAACGTGTCCGACAATGAAGCTGTCGCTACCGTTGGATTTTTCGACGGTCTGCATGCCGGACACCGTTTCCTGATGAGCGAACTCAAACGGATTGCTGGACTGAAATCGGCGGTTTCAATGGTGTTAACATTCACGGAACACCCACGCAAAGCCTTGAAACAACCATATATACCTCGTTTGCTAACCACCTTTGATGAGAAGAAACAATTGTTTGCCCAAACCGGAATTGACAAATTGGTCGTGCTGAACTTTACACCGAAATTTTCGCACTTTACAGCAGAAGAATTTATCGGTCTACTGGCGAAGGAGTTTAATGTGAGATATTTATTGACAGGTTACGACCACCGGTTTGGCAAAAACCGCACCGACGGATTTCAGGATTATGTGAAGTACGGAAACAAGCATGGAGTTGAAATTATTCAGGCTGATGTATATTCCTGTGAAAATGTGCATATTAGCGCAACCGGCATCCGGCGGTTGATAGAATCTGGAAACATCCGTCAGGCAAACCGTTATTTGACATACCGTTACCGACTGGAAGGCGAAGTCGTCAAAGGACGTCAGTTTGGACATACGATCGGTTTTCCGACAGCTAATATTGACGTGACTTCTTCCGAAAAAATATTTCCCGAACCTGGCGTATATGCTGTGCGTACTTATTTCGATGATTCTCAATATGATGGCATGATGAATATCGGTTATCATCCAACAATAGAAATTAGCAGCAAGTTGCTTTTTGAAGTGCATTTGTTTGATTATGATGGAAATATTTATGGAAAAAAAATAACTGTCGAATTTGTTGATTTTGTGCGAAAGGAAATAAAATTTTCAGATATTCGACAATTACAGACACACTTAGAGGAAGATAAACATAAAATAATTAATATATTGAAAACGTGTGGTTAAAATTTTTAAGCCTTGCCAGCGGAAGCAGCGGAAATTGTTATTATCTGGGTAATGCCTCGTATGGCATATTGATTGATTCGGGTATTGCTGTCCGAACAATAAAAAAAGTACTGAAAGACAATGGCATAGCTTTTGAAAGTATCGTTGGAGTTTTCATCACACACGACCATTCCGACCATATTAAAACAGTCGGATCATTGGGCAAAAGACACCATATTCCGGTATATACTACGGAATTAATACATCAGGGCATTGTCAAAAGCCGGTGGGTTGCCGAAGATATTTCGTTTTCCAAGCGGATAATTCAAAAGGATACGCCGTTGCAACTGTTCGATTTTGTAATAACTCCGTTTGAAGTGCCGCACGATGGAATAGACAACATCGGATTTCTTGTCCAATACAATGATATTCAGATAGTAATTGCAACCGATCTTGGATATGTTCCCGAAAAGGTGGCCGCCTACCTGCGCCGTGCCGATTATCTGGCGCTGGAAGCCAACTACGATGACGAAATGTTGACCAACGGGCGATATCCTTTCTATTTGAAAACACGAATAAAAAGTGATACCGGTCATCTCTGCAACACCCAAACAGGCGACTGTCTGGCAAATATTTATACAAAAAAACTAAAGCATGTCTTTCTTTGTCATTTAAGCAAAGAAAACAATCATCCTGAACTGGCATACAAAACTGTCGAAACTCGCTTGCTGCAAGCAGGAATAATGGTTGGTGAAGATTTGCGTCTAACCGTACTGAAACGTAACAAACCAACAGAAATGATTTATTGCGACAAATAAATTGGAAAATTGTTTATTTATAGCTATTTACCGATCAATATACTGATATTGCTGTAAAAATACCACATTTATGGTATTTGGGGTATCTGCCTTGTACCTACCTTTGCCGAAAATTTTATAGCCTGACAAAAGGTAAAAAAGATTGCTTTAATAAAATAAAAAGATAAAGCGTCCTCTCAACCGACGGCAATTGGCAATGAGGACGCCAAATCCTAAGTTCAACAATAATTAAATTTAGAATCGTGGCAAATTTAGTAAAAAATTTTGATCCGTACATCGTTTTTGCGCGTAATTTTTGTGTATTTATTTTTCTTTTCTTTTCCATTTCGGTTTTATCCCAAGAAATCAAGCAAATAGAAATTAGAGGTATTGTTGTGGAAAAGAAAAGCCAAACACCGCTTCCGGGTGCTAGCGTAGTTGTGACAGGCGAAGAAAATGGGACGCTGACAGAGGTGAACGGCGCTTTCTTGATTCGGGTTAAATC
>JAITHZ010000346.1 GCA_031279795.1 Bacteroidales bacterium | reverse complement strand
CTTTTCATGCCTTGTGATTTCAAATTTGTTAACGCAGCAAGAAATTCGTTGTACGAGGTAGAGGAAAATCGATTTAACTTGATGTATCCGATTTTCGAATCGATCAGGTAGGCAGCATCCAGACTGTAAATCGGTATTTTGTCGCGGACGATTTTAAAAACGATGAATTCATCCACTCCTCGCCGTTTGATTTTTACGACCACCGTAGTGCCTTTTTTTCCTCGCAGCCGTTTCACGATGTCGGAACTGCTCATGTGCACGCCTGCAACCACCGTATCATTGACAGAGACAATTCGGTCGCCGGCCATGACGCCAACTTTTTCCGACGGACCTCCGACGATGGTTTGAATAACCAGTAGCGTATCTTTCAGCATGTTGAACTGTATTCCAATTCCGTCGAAATTGCCTTGTAGCGGTTCGTTCAAGTCTTTCGTTTCCTTTTCCGTGAGGTAGTCGGAATGAGGATCGAGTTTCTGCAGCAGGGCAACAATAGCGCTTTCGATCAGTTTGCTGGAATTGAGCGTATCCACATACAGGTTTTCTATGGCGTACACGGTGTTGTTCAGTTTGGCAAAGTGGTTATTTCGCTGTGCTGCGATGTTGGTTGCAACAGCCAGTATCAGAAGAACTAAAAATTTACTTTTCATTTAAATGTGTTTTAATGTTTTTTTTATTAATGTCGCGCCTGCATTTCCACCCGTTTCGTTGCGTCAAGGGTAATGTTTCGGTAATCGACTTGATGAATCACTTTCAGGGCCAGCTGCATGAACGATTGTCCTGTCGGCGTATCCCTGTCCAGCGCTATGGGTGTGCCCGAATCGCCTGTGTCACAAATGCGCTGGACAACAGGAATTTGTCCCAGCAATGGAATATTCAGTTTTTCTGCCAGTTTTTTCCCGCCATCTTTGCCGAAGATGTAATAGTTGTTTTCGGGCAATTCCGCCGGTGTGAACCAGGCCATGTTTTCGACCAGTCCCAATACCGGTACATTGATTTTTTCGCTTTGAAACATGTCAATGGCTTTCCTTGCATCGGCAAGCGCAACTTCCTGCGGGGTGGTGACGATGATGGCTCCGGTGACGGCCAGCGTCTGTACCATCGTCAAGTGGATATCGCTGGTACCTGGGGGCAAGTCGATTAAGAAATAGTCCAGCTCGCCCCAGCTTGCATCGGTAATCAACTGTTTCAGCGCATTGCTTGCCATGCCGCCGCGCCACACAAGCGCATTTGCCGTATCAACGAAAAAACCGATAGAGAGAAGTTTTACGCCATATTTTTCTTCAGGAAGGATCAAATCGCGACCACCGATATGTTCCGCTACAGGCCGGGCATGTTCTACACCAAACATTTTCGGAATGGATGGGCCAAAGATATCGGCGTCCAGCAGTCCGGTGCGGTATCCCATCTGCGCCAGCGCAACAGCCAGGTTGACAGAAACGGTCGATTTGCCAACGCCTCCCTTCCCTGATGCAATGGCAATTATGTTTTTTACGTCCGGCAACGGCGCCGGTGTGGAAATCGGCGCTGGCTGCTTCGTTTTTATCCGGATATTTCCTTTTATATTAATGTCACTTCCCACGAAAGTAAGAATTGCCGTTTCGGCAGCTTTCACAATGGATTTGATAAACGGGTCGTTTGGCTTTTCAAACATCAGCGAAAAACTTACGTTGTTTCCCTCAATACGGATGTCATCGCCAACCATTCCTGCTTCCACCAGATTTTTTTTCGTCTCCGGATGGCGCACTTTTGATAATGCTTCAATGATTAATGCTGGATACATTTATTTAAAAAGTTTTCATATTTTGCATCTATGTCAAATTTTTCGAATGCAAAAATAATACTTTTTTTTGAACAGAAGTATATTATCGAATTTCTATTTCGTCTTTTGTCAAAACCCGTTCGCAATAATGGCATTTGATAACGACCTGCTGTTTGTCGATAACTTGAAAATTCGTTTCCATCGGTTCGTTATTTGTAATACACTTGGGGTTAGCGCATTTCACGATGTTTATCAAATTGTCGGGCAAACTTATCGGCTTTTTCTCGATCACTTTATAATTACGAATAATGTTCAGTTTCGAGGCAGGCGCAATCAATGAAATACGATTAATCTCGTTTTCTTCAAAAAATTTATCAGCAATCTTGATGATGCCTTTTTTTCCGATACGCTTGCTATCGAGGTTATTTCCGATAGTAATGCGGGAAGAGACATCCTCTAAATGCAACAGTGACACAACTTTAAACAACTGTTCGGGCGGAATGTGATCAATAACCATCCCATTTTCCAGCGCAGCAACCTGCAGTTCTTTTTTAATTTCGTCCATAATTTCGATTATTTTGTCGCAAAGATAATAATTGTTAGTGATTCGTGATTATTTCCCGCAAGAAGGGTGCAAAAAAAGCTTGAGGGGCGCTTTATCAAAATAATTGATAATTGATAATTGATAATTGATAATTCGTAATTCGTAATTCGTAATTCGTAATTCGTAATTCGTAATTCGTAATTCGTAATTCGTAATTCGTAATTCGTAATTCGTAATTCGTAATTCGTAATTGATAATTATTCCATCTTGCATGAACAGAAAATATGTTTACCTTTGCGATAAAATTATTGGTATGAAATATTGGATTAGTATATTGTTATTTGTTACTGTTTTCGGTTTGTACGGTCAGGAAAGGGTTTTCAGTTTACAGCATTGCATAACAACAGGCTTGGTACGAAATTATGATATCCGAATGATTCGCAACAGCCAACAAATTTCCGACAACAATCTGAGTCGGGGAAATGCTGGATTTTTGCCGCAGCTGGATTTGAGTGCTGGTTATTCTGGCTTGCTGAATAATACAGAACAACGCATGGAGTCGACCGGCGAAATAATTTCCATCAGCGGGGAACATAACCAAACCTTGAATGCAGGCATTAATCTGAACTGGACAGTTTTTGACGGTTTTAACATTCAGACATCGTATAACAGACTGAAGGAACTGCAACAGGTGGGCGAATTGAATACTCGCCTTACTGTCGAAAATTTTGTAGCGGAAGTTGCCGCCGAATATTACAATTTCATTCAGCAGCAAATTCGCCTGAAAAGTTTGCAATACGCAGTTCGTTTGTCGAATGAACGCGTGAGAATAGTTGAGGCTCGTTACGTTATCGGAGCTGCTTCGCGTCTGGAATTTCAACGGGCAAAAGTGGATTTCAACAGCGACAGTTCGCGATTGGTTCAACAGAATGAAGTGTTGTTTAAATCGCGAATAAAGCTGAATGAGCTGATGGCTCTGGATGATGTGGAGCAAGAGGTCGTTTTAGCCGATTCGATTATTGAAACTGGCAGCGGCATGGAAAAGGAAACGCTCATGCGTCAGCTGCTTTCTGACAATATTTTGCTGCTGTTATACCGCAAAGACCGAAAATTGGCCGAACTAAATCTGAAAATGGCAAAAAGTCAGAATTATCCGTATGTAAAACTGTCGGTTGGATATGGCTATTCACATTATTTATATGATAGAGGAACATTCGACCGGCAACAAACATTAGGCTTAAACTACGGTATACTGCTGGGATACAGTCTTTTTGATGGAGGAAACCGTCGTCGCCAACTAAAGAATGCATCACTGGAAATCTCAAATAAAGAGCTTGAATACAGGAAATTGGAATTATCTTTGCGTGGAGACTTCTCCAATATATGGATGGCTTACCTGAACAACAGAGAACTGAAAGAGCTGGAAAAGGAAAATTTGCAGACGGCGCAAGACAGTTACGGAATCGCCATCGACCGGTATAAATTAGGCGATTTGGCCGGTTTCGAACTTCGTGAAGCGCAAAATCAACTGATTGAAGCCGAAGAACGCTTAGTACAGGCACAATATAATACAAAACTCTGCGAAATTTCACTGCTGCAAATCAGTGGACAAATTTTGAATCTGTTGGATTAAGAAAAATTACGAATGAATGAATTACAAAATGAAAACTTTTTTCTTTCTTTGTGTGCTTCGTTGGAGATTCATTCCCACAAAGGCCTTTGCGGGAAAATAAGTATTGGCCTCGTGTGACTTATTCAGGCAAAATCCAGGTAAAAATCCTTGATAAGAGCCTTAAATTCTTCTGAGTATACATAAGGTTTCATTTCAATTGTGAGTTCGTTTTCTTCCATCGGTTCCGGTATTTTTCCAGCTTCAATCAACATTCGTTTAGGTGGCAGGTGGTGTAGCGTTCTGACCCATGTTCGTCGGCAAATGAACAGGTTATTCTCTATAAGGATTTTTTTCAGTAGCAGATTCTCTGATGCTGGGAGTATGAGCGCAATTTTTCCGTTTTCGGACAGCATCTTACGAGCGCAGGCAATCAACATGTCAGGAGGGAGGCTGTTGTCGCTGTGCCGTGCAAATTGTCGTTTTGGCGATGGCGGCAGCTGCGACGATGAAAAGTAAGGCGGATTGGACGCAATTAGGTCGTATTGTTTTTCTTGAGTAATCTGTTGATAGTGAATGAATGATGTATGGTAAACTGTTATTCGGTCTTTCCATGGCGAATGGTTAATATTTTCGAGCGACTGACGAAATGCATTTTCTTCTATCTCTATGGCGTTGATTTGCGCCTGCGAACGTTGTGCCAGCATTAAGGCAATGAGGCCGCTTCCGCTTCCCACATCCAGCAACTTACGGCAACCACTTGTGTTGACCCAGCTTCCCAGCAGCACGCCATCTGTACCTACTTTCATGGCGCAATGGTTATGAAATACGGTAAACTGTTTAAATCTGAAATACGGATTTGACATCTTTTTCATTATGCAAAATGTCTACATTCGTAATTCTGGTTATATCACTGTGTGCACTTCCGGTGGGGGAGGAGGCAGTAAAATTTCATCTGTTGCTCCAACACTTCTGTTTCCAACACTGACGGATGCCGAGACCCATTTAAAAAACTGCCGGAAGGTTGTGCCGTCAGTCGTATCCAGATTAACGATTTTGTCGGTGAATTGTTTTACGTTTTCTGCGCGGGGAGTACCCACAAGACAGGCTACGATACTGCCAAAATGTTTTTGTTTGAGCAACGAAATAGCATGTTGAAACAGTTGGGCGTCGGAAGCCCGTCCGTCGCACATGACGAAGAGCAGTGGCATCCAGTCTCCCTTGCGTTCGGGCGTGCTGAGGATTACTTCCGCGTCAATTTTTTTGCAGACAAATTCCAGCGCTTCTCCCAGATGCGTACCTGCGGCGTTTGGCTGGGTAATAGCCGGTATTTGCATGTTTTCCAGTTCGGTAAGGGGCAAAATCTGTTCGGGGTAACGGTTAAACGTTATTACGCTGATATGCACAGATTCCAGCGCAAACGGGTCTTGCCGCAAAGTGGATACCATTGTCTCCAGTCCAACTTTTATGGCTTCAATCGGTTCGCCCCGCATTGCGCCAGATGTCTGTATCAAAATATATACTGGTAATCTTCTCATAATTTCTGTGTTTTTATATGAAGTTTAAATTAGCAGTTAATGGTTAGTGATTGAACTGATCACTAACCACTAATCACTCACCACTCATCACTACTCACTAATCACTGATTTTCAGACAACGATGTTGACTTCCGGCGGCGGCGGCGGCAATTCGCCGATCCCGACAACTTCCGTCCCGCCGTCCACTTTTTGACTGCCGGCGCTTACCGAAGCCGAGACCCATTTAAAAAAAGCTTTAATGGTTGAACTGTCGGCGGTATTCAGTTGCACAACACATTCCGTAACCTGTTTCAGCACTTTGGTGTCGGCTCCCTGTCCGGCAGCGCAGGCAACGACAATTCCGGTTTTTTGTTTCCGAAATTCCGTCAGGCCTTTTTGCCAGTCGTCGGTTGGTCCGCCATCGGTCATGATGAACACCAGCGGTTTCCAGTCTCCCTTTACTTCGGGTGTTGTTTTGGTCACTTCGGTATCGATTTTTTGGGCGAGCAACTTCAGCGCGTCGCCCAGCGAAGTCAAGCCGGATGCCTTAACAGCAGGCATTTGAAATGCCGTGAGTTCGGTAAGCGGCACAATCTGTTTGGCTGTACTGTCGAAGGTAATAACGCTCAAGAAAGCTGTTTCGAGCGCATAAGGGTCTTGGCGCAAAGCGCTAACCAATGTCTGCACGCCTGTTTCGACGGCGGCAATTGGTTCTCCCATCATGGAACCGGAGGTGTCAAGCACCAGATAGACCGGTAATCTCCTTGCCATTTTTATTCGTTTTATAAGTAAGACTTCAAGATTCGTGCAATTGTTTCACATAAATTATTATCATCGCTTGGGTCTCCAATGGCGTTGAATTTCCATTCATTGCCTTTTTTGTAGAGTTTCGCCATGATAATTGCTCTTTTTCCGGAATATTGCCGTTCGGAAGAAATGTTGTAGGAAGCGACCACTTCCTTTACGCGCGTTGGAGTTCCTTCGTACATGCGGATTTTGGCGTATGGAATTTGTGAAAAGTCTTCCCGTCCCACGTTGTTGAGGAAAAAGAAAATCTGTGCAACATTGCTGTTTATTTTTGCGAGATTGACGGTGATAATTTCATTATCCAGTCCGTCATCTCCGCCTTTGTCACCGGCCAGGTCGTCGCCGGAATGGTGCAGCGCATAATCGCTGGAGTCGAGTTTACCGCGTGGCAATCCGTAGCGTTGCAAAAATTCAGGTTTGTAGAGTGGCGAATAAATATGATCGCACATGTTGTTGTTACTGTCAACGAGAAGACAGCTCAAGTCAAGGTCTACATCGGTTACTTTTTTGCTAAGCCCTAAAAATCCGCCTGATGTTTCGATTGCACCCCAGTTAACGCCTACGCAAAAATCTACGAGTTTACTTCCGTCAGATTTTTCCAGATTTATTCGTTGCCCTTTTTCCAGTTTTTTTTCTAAGTTAATTGCCATAATACTTAAATTTTCTAAATTAATTATATTTCTTTAAATACTCTTCCAATCCCCCTTTTTGACCGGTTCCTATGGCTTCGAATTTCCATTCGCCATTGCGTTTGTAGATCCGTCCAAATTCAACGGCTGTTTCAATGGAAAAATCTTCTTCCAGTTCATATTTCAGCAGTTCCTCATTGGTGTCGGGATTGTAGATGCGTACAAACGAATTGCGAACCTGTCCAAAATTCTGACGTCGTTCCTCTGCCTTGTGAATGGTTACCACTATGCAAATTTCCGTAGCGAGCGGATTGATTTTCGACAAATCGACTTTGATGCTTTCGTCATCGCCTTCTCCCGCGCCTGTCTGGTTGTCGCCGGTATGTTCTACGGCGCCGTCGGGCGATTTCAGGTTGTTGTAAAAGATAAAATATTCATCCGAAACCAGCCTTTTGTTTTCTCCGAGTATAAACAGCGAAGCATCCAAATCAAAAGCCTGCCCCGTAGTTGAGGCATTTGCATCCCATCCCAGTCCTACAATAAATTGGGGTAACCGTACGTCTACCCGCTGTCCTTTTTCTAAATTGATTGCCATAACAGTTGATTTTTTATTTGTTAATTATTTTGAACCTGCTTTCCAGTTCATTCCCCAACTGTATGCTTTATCACAATCGCCATGACCGCTGTGGAATGTAACTAATTTTTTAACTGTCAAAGAATTGTCGCCTCCAAAGAGAATTTCTGCTATTGCGCAGAAGTTTTGTGAGGCATACTGTTTGCCCATTTCTACAACGACGTCTGGATTGTCGGGTACGTTGATTGTCACCACAGCATTGGTTTCCGACCATTTGGCAGCGCCTTCGTAGATAAAACAATAGACGACAATCCGCTTCAAATCTGGCAGGCCTTGCGGATTTATCAGCATGTTTTCGCCTTCGGAAACAGCGCCTGAACGGTCGTCGCCGCTGTGCCATATCCATGGCTTTTGTGTATAACAGCCCTGCCGTGTGACCTTGTTTTTTGGGCCGCCCTGTCCGCGTGCAAACTGCAGTCCGTCGATAACGGATTTCTGGCCATCGTTGAGTTCAAAGAAACAACCTAAATCAAGGTCTATTGCGCTGGTTGTCAACGAAGCCCAAAAGCCTTTCTTTTTTTGCGTCCAATTCAGGTTTATTACAATTTCTTTCAAGGCGTTATCGCCTTTTTTCGTCAAGTCAATTTTGTGACTGTCGCCCTGTTTTTCAAGGACAATTTTGTTAAGATTGATTGCCATGCTACATGATTTTATTGATAAAATACCGGTAATTTTCTTTCAAATTCAAAACAAATCTTCTTTTGTTTCTAATCCCAAACGCTTTGCAATAGAAGTAAAATCTGTCATAAATTTTGCGGCAAATATACAAAATATTTTCTATATTCCACATTTTATGTGATGAATAAATACTTTTTTCACCGCATTTTTTTACATAAAAGCACAGTAAAAGCTGTGAAAGATTTTGTTCGTGTGCTTTGTGGGAGAAAAAAATCCCACCCTGTGTAATATCATCAATTTTAAAAAAAAGTATAAAAAGTTGGAGATATCAATTATTTCATATAATTTTGTTCGTTCAAAAAGTTGTTTGTTAAAAAAAATGTTGTGATAGACCAGCTGACAATTGATAAAATACTGTATGCGGCACAAATCGTTGATGTAGTGTCGGATTACGTTGCGTTGCGGAGGCGTGGAGCGAATTACGTCGGACTGTGTCCGTTCCACAGCGAACGTACGCCGTCGTTCAGTGTTTCGCCGTCGAAGGGTATCTGCAAATGCTTCAGCTGCGGGAAAGGTGGAAATTCTGTTCATTTTATCATGGAATACGAGCAGATGTCTTATGTCGAAGCGCTTAAACATTTGGCAAAAAAATACAATATTGAAATAGAAGAACGAGAACTGACCGATGAAGAAAAACAGGCACGAAGCGAACGCGAAAGTCTGTTCATTATCAATGATTTTTCGTCGAAATATTTTCAACAAACGCTTTTCGATCATCCCGAAGGCCGGTCTGTCGGTTTAACTTATTTTAAGGAACGAGGATTCAGGGAGGATGTTATTCGCAAATTCCAGTTAGGATACAGTCTTGAAAAACGCGATTCGTTCTCACAAACAGCCTTGTCAAAAGGATACCGGAAAGAGCTGCTCGTGAAAGTCGGCGTATCAGGCGAATACAACAGCGATTTGTACGACCGTTATTCAGGACGGGTGATATTTCCCATTCACACATTGTCTGGTCATATCTGCGCTTTTGGTGGACGTGTACTAAAGCGTGTCGACCATATTGCCCAGAAATACATCAATTCCCCTGATTCGTCTGTTTATCACAAAGATAAAGAACTGTACGGAATTTATTTTGCACGTCATGCCATTGGAAAAGCTCAGCGATGCTATGTCGTCGAAGGATATACCGATGTAATATCCATGCATCAGGCCGGAATCGAAAATGTAGTGGCATCGTGCGGGACATCGCTCACTGTCGGACAAATCAATCTGATTCACCGTCTTACGGAC
>JAITHZ010000236.1 GCA_031279795.1 Bacteroidales bacterium | reverse complement strand
TAATTCTTAATTCTTAATTCTTAATTCTGAATTCGTAATTCGTAATTCGTAATTCATGTGCTTGGAAAATTCAAAATTTCCATATACCTTTGCCGTTTCTTTAAACAGTTGAAGTATGTTATCTTATATTACATGGACAGTCGATCCTGCAATTTTCCAGCTTGGAGGCCTGGAAGTTCGCTGGTATGGACTTTGTTTTGCAATTGGTTTTTGGGTTGGATATAAAATCTGCGAGAAAATGTTCAAAGTCGAACAAGTGCCGCAGGAATGGTTGGATGCTCTGTTTATATACATCATCGTTGCTACGGTGATTGGGGCGAGACTGGGGCATTGCCTGTTTTATCAGTTCGACTATTACAGTCAGCATCCGGTGGAGATATTCAAGGTGTGGGAAGGCGGACTGGCCAGTCACGGAGGAGCTATCGGGATTGTTATCGCAGTGTGGCTTTACTCGCGGCGAGTAACCAAACGCAGTATGCTATGGACATTCGACCGCCTGGTGGTACCCGTTGCATGCGTGGGGGGGCTGATTCGGCTGGGCAACCTGATGAATCACGAGATATATGGGCATCCAGCCGACGTTCCATGGGCGTTCCGTTTTATTACGAACATTCCGCATTACCAGAAAGGATTGCCGCCGATATTTTCTGAACCGTCGCATCCAACGCAAATTTACGAAGCTGCCATTTATCTGCTGACGTTTGCAGCGCTCATGTTTCTGTACTGGAAAACGAATTTCAAAACACGGGAAGGTCTGATTTTCGGGATATTCCTTGTTGCTGTGTTTTTATCGCGCTTTTTCATTGAGTTTATCAAAGAACATCAGGTGGAGTTCGAAAACAACATGCTGCTGGATATGGGACAGTTGTTGAGCATTCCTTTCTTTATTGTCGGATTCGCTCTGATTTATCGTGCCTTGAAAAATCCACCGAAAACGTACCCACGATTAAAAACGAAAAAATAAAGATTTGTTCCTTAATCTATGCTTTATTTCATGAAACATTCGATTATCGCAACCACCCTGTGCGTGCTGACATGCCTGCACGCACGGGCACAGGATAATATTCTTTCTTTTTACCTCGACTCGTTGCACTATAACTCGCTTGGCATTCCGGCAGTGTTCGACGGAGTTTGGGTTAATGATTCAATAAAGCTGCATCTCGGCGAAGATAAGAAGCCCGATTTCAGGCCCAATCCGTTCACGGCACAGGCGCCGAAGATTTTGCAGCTGGAATTTGGAAAATGGGGCGACGACTACCTGTTTATCCAACGGCTGGAACAAACGGCACGAAGCTATTTCTACCGGACGGCGCCACATCTGGTGAAATACAACTTGGATATGTTCCCGAAATCCCTTCCCGAAATGCAGGTTATTGAAACGCATCCCCTGCGCGGCCTGTTCAAACCTGAAATAGAGACGCTGGCAAATATCAACAGAATCTCCCGAATACAACCTAAAGACGTATATTGGTGGAAAATAGCCACTACGTCGCTGTCGTTTTCGCAGGCCAGCTTTTCGGAAAACTGGCATAAAGGAGGCGAAAACAACATTATGCTGTTGAGTATTCAAAACCTGAAATTCGGATACAACAACAAGTCAAACTTCGAATTTGAAACAGAAATAGAAGCCAAATTCGGATTCTATTCCACGCCCAAAGATACGATTCGGGCATTTCGTGTGAACGATGATTTGTCGTTTCTAAAAAGCAAATTGGGATATAAAGCCTACAAGAGCTTCTACTACAGCTTGTCAATGGATTTCCGGACGCAGCTGTTCAACAATTATAAAACAAATTCCCGCGACCGTTCGGCATCCTTCCTGTCTCCGGCCAATCTGTATTTCAGCGTCGGGATGGACTATAAACTGAGCAAGAAAAAAATAATTCTGTCAGTCATGCCTTCACCATTTTCTTACAGGCTGATTTATGTGAAAGATCCGAAAGTAAATGAAACCGTTTACGGAATTAAGAAAGGGAAAAAAATACAGGAAACATTTGGTTCGAGACTGGATGGGAATATGACATGGAAGTGTTCCAAACAACTTATGTGGGTTTCCCGTCTGTATTATTTCACATCGTACGAAAAGTCGGAAGCAGACTGGGAAAATACACTTGATTTTATCCTGAACCGTTATTTATCGACGAAATTTATTGCACACCTGCGTTATGATGACGGCGTTCAGCGTTCTGACGATTTCGGATATTTTCAAGTACGCGAAATGCTTACATTCGGGATTACTTACCGCTGGTGATGTATTTCGATAAATCCACAAAATCCGTCACCGACAGCTGCTCGGGACGGAGACTGAACACCGGACGCGCAGCGTCAACCGTCGGGGGCAGAATCGTTTTCAAGGAATTGCGCAATGTCTTGCGTCGCTGATTAAAGGCCGTTTTTACCACCATCTTGAAAAATATTTCATCGCAATCCAGTTTTTCAACCTTGTTCCTGACAAGCCGAATCACAGCCGATTTAACTTTTGGCGGCGGATTAAACGCCTGTTCGTTTACCGTAAACAAATATTCAATGTCGTACCAGGCTTGCAGCAATACGCTGGTAATTCCATATACGCGGCTACCGGGCGGCGCTGCGATCCGTTCAGCAACTTCTTTTTGCACCATTCCAGTACAGCAGGGTATTCGGTTCTTGTAATCAAGCAGTTTAAAGAAAATCTGACTCGAAATATTGTACGGATAATTCCCCGTTAAACAGAATTGACCGGAAAATAACGTCGTCAAATCCAGTTTCAGGAAATCGCCAGTAATGATTTTTCCAGCCAGTTCGGGGAAATGTACGTTCAGATAAGCGACGGCTTCCATATCCACTTCAACAACAAGCAGTTTTTGGCAGTTTTTCAGCAGGAACTGCGTCAGGACACCCGTTCCAGGCCCCACTTCGAGCACAGGAAGATGCGGAAAAACGTTTACCGTATCCGCAATTTGGCGAGCTATTTCCCTGTCGTTGAGAAAATGTTGGCCAAAATATTTTTTCGGTCGAATAAAATTCATGAAAACAGTTTCGTTTAATTCAAACAGTTTCTATTATCTTTGCACGCAAAATTACAACAAAAATTCTGTAGATGTCACAAAGAACAAAAATCTTTTTAAAAAATACGCTGAAAATACTTGTCCCACTGGCTGTAGGGATATTTATTCTGCTGCAGCTTTACAGCAAGGAAAATATTGAACAAGTGATAGATACCTTGAAGAATGAGACAAAATATGAATGGCTGGCGCTTTCGCTTGTACTGTGCGCTGCCGGACATGTTGTGCGCGCCGTCAGATGGCGGCAGTTGCTCACGCCTCTGGATGCTTCGCCACGATACGGAAACCTGATTTATTCTGTTTTTGTTAATTATTTGGTGAATAACGTTATCCCGCGAATGGGAGAAGTTACGCGATGCGCAATTGTTGCCCGATACGAAAAAATGTCATTCTCAAAAATATTCGGCACATTAATCAGCGAACGCATCATTGACCTCACTTCGCTGGGAGTAGTGATCTTATTGTCCTTTCTGCTAACTACACAGGATTTTGTACAGCTGTTCGCCCAAAACCCCGATTTGACGGAGAAAATCATCAGCTGGTTTTCGTCGGTCTGGCTTTATGTCGGCATCGCTGGATTCGTTCTTGCCTGTGTGCTGATATATAAACGTTTCAAATACACGCGCATCATGCAGCGGATTACCGGTGCGGTCAAAAACATGGCAACCGGCGTCAAAAGCATCAGTAAATTAGAAAACAAACACCGAATTTTCAATCTCACACTGCTGCTGTGGCTGGTTTATTTCCTCGAATTTTATGTTTGCGTTTTTGCCTTTCCGTTTTCGGAACATTTGACGCCCCAGCAGGGACTGTTTATTTTCGTGGTAGCCAACGTCGGCATTGTGGTACCAGTTCAGGGCGGAGTTGGTCCGTGGCACGCTGCGGTTCAGTTCAGTATGCCGCTATTTGGAATCCTTGTGCCGAAAGCGCTGATTTTTGCACTGATAGTACATGGCGTCCAGTGGATGATGATAAATCTGCTGGGAATTGTCGGTCTGATTGCGCTGCCGCTTACGAACAAGAGAAGTGAGAAAATTCAGAACTCTTAATGCATCCATTTGCAGTTCTGTAACGATAATAAATTAACACGAATCTTTTCAAAATTCGTGTTAATTAATTG
>JAITHZ010000214.1 GCA_031279795.1 Bacteroidales bacterium | reverse complement strand
GGGATTCAATCGGGTGTCGCCAAAAAATCTGGTGGCGACAGGGGATTCAATCGGGTGTCGCCAAAAAATCTGGTGGCGGCAGGGGATTCAATCGGGTGTCGCCAAAAAATCTGGTGGCGGCAGGGGATTCAATCGGGTGTCGCCAAAAAATCTGGCGGCGGCAGGGGATTCAATCGGGTGTCGCCAAAAAATCTGGCGGCGGCAGGGGATTCAGCTCCGCAGGGGGCTGGTTGCATTTCAATGGCGCTTGAATGTCGCAGGGATTGGATGTCGCTTGTTGTAGTCTTTATCACCCCGACCTTCGGGCGCCCCTCCGCAGGAGGAGAATTTGCTGGGCTACCTTTTGGGAGATCGAAGGAAAACAACGTTGGAACTCGTTTTTCGGAGATCAAGGCAAAAACAACTCTGGGATGGCTCGTTTTTCGAAAATCAAGGAGAAAACAACTCTGGGAAATGCTCAATCTCCAAAAAACGTAGCTTCCCAGAGTTGTTTTTGCCTCAATCTCCAAAAAACGACCTTTCCCAGAGTTGTTTTTTGCTCAATCTTCGAAAAACGAGCCATCCGCAACTATGTTTTTGCCTCATTAAACAATGCAGCATTAAATGTATGCAGAGGGCGTGTAGAGAAATGTCGCCAAAACATGGAACCGCCTTGGTACGGAACCGTACGCACGGTGGTGTGAGAGGGCGGGGGAAAACAAAAGTAGGAGAAAACTACTTTTGTTTTCTCCTACTCGATTGCATGTAGCTCCAGCAAAAGCATATTAAGCTGGGAAGAATTAATAGAATAAAATACTCAATTCTTATATTAAGAGAAAATAAAACTGCCGATTCTGACCATAGTGCAACCTTCTGCAATAGCAATTTCATAATCGTTTGTCATTCCCATAGATATTTCAGTAAAAAAAGAATTGTTATTGAACCTTTCCGATTTTAATTTGTGCCAAAGATTACGCAGAGCGCTAAACTCCTGTGCGATCACGTCTTTTTCAGTCGTTAAAGTTGCAATTCCCATCAGTCCGCAAATACGAATATTTTGCAGCAAATTGACCTCTTCTTCCCAAGGAATATTGAGGCATTCTGAAGGTGTGAATCCGTGTTTATTTTCTTCTTTTGCAATATGTATTTCGAGTAATACATTAATAATACGTGCATGTTTGGCAGCCTGTTTATTGATTTCGCGAAGGAGCCTTAAAGAGTCGACACTATGAATCATACTGACAAATGAGGCTATATCTCTCACCTTGTTAGATTGCAAAGGGCCGATAAAATGCCACTTCAAGTCAGGAGGCAAAATCTTATGTTTGGAGGTCATTTCCTGCGAACGGCTTTCGCCGAATATGCGTTGTCCGGCATTATAAGCTTCAATAATATCTGCCGTAGAATGTAATTTGGATACGGCAACAAGTGTTACATTACGCGGAAGCTTTTCCTTCAAAAAAGCTATTCTGGAGGCAATACTCATCTTGTTAATGCATGCAGTTAAACGTTCTCAGACGTAGGCGATGAAGTCTCTTTTAATGTATACGGAAATATATCAAGCAGGGCTGTTTCTGCCATAGATACAATGCAATAATCGGCAAGGGTTGTTTTCATTCCTTTCTCAAGTTCTGCAACAGCTTCCGCTAGCGTAGAGGCTTGCACAAGCATGGTTGAGGCAGTTTTTTTCTCCGTTCCGCTTTTCTCATCCAGAGTAATAAAATGGATTTTTGCCCTGTAATAACGATCGCCAGAATCGTTGTAGAAAATTTCCGAATATCGAGCTCGTTTTATGTTAGCAATAACAAATTCACCGCTTATATAAGGGCGTATTTCTTCTGTCATACGCGCCTCAGCTTCGGTAAATGACAACGCATCTACGAGATATGGTTCGGTGACTTTTTTTTGTATTCCGTTCTCAAGTATCTTTTCGTATGATACCTTACATTCAAACCAATTATGCATGTTCATTCTCTTATCGTTTATTTTAGTTAAAACTGCTGCAAATGTACGTTTTTTTTGAGGAATAATGAGCGAATATCAGATCTATTATTATCTTTGCAGTCACAATCATTTTTTTGTAATTTCTAATTTTAAATTTATGGCACGACGCAAAATGACAGAAGAAGAAAAAGTTGACCGGCGCATCGCTAAGCAACAGGCTTTCGAAGTTGTTGAAAAGCATTTGAAATATCTTACTTATGCTGAACTTGATGACATAATCGCTATTGCTCAACGGAATAAAAAAGAACAATTAGGCAAAGAAGAATTGCGATTAATTAAGGAGAAAGAATCTATCGAACAGCAGTTGCAGAAACTGAAAGAATTGGATACTTAACGGAGTATTCTGTGCAAATTATTTCCATTCATTTCAACTTTTAAAGGGTGTACTTGCGACACCCTTTTTTGTTGCCGCATTGGATGACTATCACGCTTGGCGAACGAGTGGTCGTTGCCAAACCTTAGTACGTTCGCAACTATGTTCTTCTGCTCTGCACGGAGGTCGTCTTGCCAGCCTGCCGAACGTCAGAACCAGGCATCACAAATAGGCTTCCTACGTTTTGATACCTTTACTGTCATCTGAAATTCAAATTTCGGATATCGAATGCCTAATGTCGAATTAGAAAAATGGATCTGTGGTTTGGTCGCTGTTTTTTGCGAATAAATGTTTTTTTGTTTCAGCAAAAGTTTTTTTGAAAGAAATCATATTTATTAATTGCAAAAAAATGCCGAAAGTGAAATACACTGTTAAATGGGCTCAAAAATCTGCTAGACGAGAAATACACTGTTAAATGGCGTCCAGCAAATGTTTTGACGAAAAATAAACGATTAAATGGCGCGTAGCATTTGCTGGATGAAAAATTAAATGTGATTTTCCGCCCAGCAAATGCTGGATGAAAAATACACTGTTAAATGGCGTCCAGCAAATGCTAGGATGAAAAATAAACGTTTAAATGGCGTCCAGCAAATGTTGGACGCGAAATACACTTTTAATTGGCTTTCAGCAATTTTTTTTATGGAAAATAAATGCTTATTTTTTTGTCAAACAAAAATTGTTGGGCTGAAATACGTTTTTATTGTGGCATAGCAAAAAAATGAGGATATATTCTTGTTGCGATGGCGCTAATACGTTTGCTGTGCATGATTTACAGATAGGATGCGGAATGCGGCGCTTTTTCTCTGCTCTGTAAAGCTGCTTATAGATTTCTGCCGGCTTAGTGTCCTAAAATAAGAAACCGCTCTGTACTGGACGGTATGCAGGGCGGTGCAAAATAACGGAACGGAGTATGGATCTGTTCCTCCTATTCGTTTGTTTATGAATGATAATCACATTTGGCTGTGGAAGTTAGCGTCGGCTCTATATATAATCTGGAAGGGCTGGCGAATTTTCTTTTCAACGTATTACAATGTTGTCGATCACTTGGGCGCCAACGTGCTTGTTAAGGCTTTGGATGAGCCGTTCGCGACTTAGGATAAGTTCGTTGCGAAGGACGGAAGATGTGAGGGATACGTAAAGCACACGATTACGCACATATATAGTGGAAGTATATTGCATTATGGATGGGCCAAGCAGCTCACCCCATGCACGTTGCACGCGCATGATTTGTATTTGCTCGCGAAGGGGATTGTTAGAGTCGAAGAAGTCGTTCAGCAATTCTCCTATTGCTTTTGCATTAGTTTTTTTCATCTTTTTTCATGTGTTAGTCATGTTATAAACGGCGCCCTTGTTTATTCTGAAAAGTTCGTATGGAGCGCCAAGGGAAATGAGAATGCGGTCGAGATATTTACGGTTGGTATCTGTGATAAAAATTTGTCCGAAACTTGGGGCGTT
>JAITHZ010000211.1 GCA_031279795.1 Bacteroidales bacterium | reverse complement strand
CGTCCCCTCGATAGCGACCGTTGCAAAACTGCTTGTTGGTTCGCCAGCCGCCGGATCGGGATTGATGTACAACGTAGCCGTTCCAGTGCCATCTCCCACGCCCGGATTTTCAGGATCTTCGGTAAGTACCACCTTAAATGCCATCAAATACGTTTCGCCAAAATTAAAAGTCCCGGAAACACTTGAAGGAGAGCTTGAACTACCTCCCAATCCAAAACCGAAAGTAGTAGCTTCCTCATTCGGTTTTTTTACAGCCAGACGTACCCGCTGAGCATTGCCGGTGTAGTTGCCGTCTAATGCAAAATATTCATGGATCGTTGTCGGCGATGCTGCTGTTACCTTGGTCATAAAGGCAATGTAATAAGTACCAGCCCCATAAGTATAATCTGAAGCCAACGAATAGATGGAAGTCCTTCCTCCGGATTCCAATTTAGCCAACGCGATAGCGACATCCTGTCCCGAAGCGGCATAACCGCCGTAGTTCAGCGCCAAAGTCGTTTGCGGATTTGAACCTCCGGTATCATTAGTTCCTGTTTTGCCGGATAAATTCCACTGATTCAACATAATAGGCGTTCCGCTTCCCTGAGTAGTATTGGCGTATGCTCCTTTTTCCAAATTCTCGCCAATACCGTAACCTGCTAAAAAATCACTTTTAATTAATTGTGCCTGAGCGAACAATACGCCCGCGCATAGTACCATTGTCAATAAAATTTTTTTCATGATGTAATAAAAATTTAAATTAATAAAATTATTGTTTTATGTGAAGAAAGTTATTTTCTGAAAATTTTAACCGTTTCGACAGCTCCATTATCGTAAACTGTTTTCTTAAACAGCATACCGGTTGCAGACGGAGAAACCAATATGCCTGTAATTGTATAATACTGTTCGGAGACGGGAATCGCAGAGTTGGAGATTTCCTCTACACTTGTGGTAATAAGAGCCTCCCAACGCAGATTATCAACAACCACCTGACCGGAGCCAAGATTTTTAATGACAATCTTAGTCGCCGAACTTGAATTAAGCTCAATATCTCCGGTATTTATTGGCCACGGGGTTCCTGCAATGGAAATCGTTTTCAATAAATTGCTGTCGTCTTCTTTGTATACGCCCAACGAAACAGTCCCCGACGTTTGCAGCACGTCAAAATTGATGCTTCCTATTGCAGGAAAGCTAACCTTAATAGCTCCGTCACTTGCCTGTTTTTCAAGTACAATAGAAGTTCCTTCAATGATTTTCGCAGCATTGGTGGTTCGTGTTGCGCCTGTAAAAGAGTAGGAAATACCCGCGCTTGTTATTTCAACAGGCATAGACGGTATACCACTCGTACTTGTTGCCAAGGCATCGAAGCCGCTATTAAAGCTTTCCACAGAAGTATATGCCTTACAAACAGGAGTTTTATAAACATTTGACAATATAAGCGATGATGCGTCTGTAACTTCTATTTGATAATAGAGCATATCGCCGGCGCTTAAACCTGAGACTGGAGTTGATTTATAAACGCCTCCGTCAAGAGTTAACACAACGGGAGTTTCCGATAAAGCCTGAGTTGTTCCCCATTTAGCCACAACAGAAACAATGTCCGTATCGGTAATTTTAGCGGTTATGATTACGTTGTCCGACGCCGACGGAAAACGGGGGGATGTATAAACATCTTCTATCACAGGCGCTTTATTTGCTTTGTAGGGAGTCAGCGTGATATTATCCAGTCCCATTTGGGTTGCACCGGTTCCGTCTGCTTCAATCTTTATTACAACAGGGCCATTATAATCTATGTCTACTTTCTTTTGGGCAAAAGTTGTATTGGTGGGTTTTTCCACTTTTGCTTCTGTAATTTCGGTAAACGTTCCGGTATTGCCTTCATCCACACTTATTTTCAAATCAAGAGTTGTATTTGTTCCACTGCTGTGTCTTTGCCAGTAAACCAGCGAACCGGCGCCACTGAGCGCCACTGTCTGTAAAACTTTACCTGCGGTTAACGACGCTGCATATCCCGATTCATACATTAAATTCAGCGTATTACATGACGCGGTTGATGCAGTTTCATCCCAGTTAACGCTGCTTAATGCTCCGGTATCAAATGTTTCATTAATCAGATAATCCACATTGGCCAAACTTGCGATGGTAGAGAAATGACGAACTATTTCAGCAGAACTTTCGGCGTCGGCGACAAATGCGCCAGCCGGAACTGTCAATGTATAGGATTTATCGGCCAAAACGGTTAAGGGAATTGTTGCCGCAGTACCGGCGACAGTTACGTTATCCAATGAAATATTTTCTGAAGTGCTTCCATCAAACAGGGTGATTGTTCCCGCGCCTTTAGTTATCGGTTTATTGAACGTAACAACAGCTTCTGTTAAGGCGGAATACACTACTTCTGCACCTTCCGTAATTGAAATAGAAGATACGGCCAATGGCGCCGCACTTTTCACAGCTTCCTCCCATGTGGTGGCAACACGGATACCACCGACTTGTGTTCCGGACAAACCTGCTCTTTGTTTCAAAAAGATACCTTTTATGGTAGCAATATCGTCAGTGGTAGCATCTTCCGGATTTATATATACGGTATTGGCCGATTCAACTGTTCCCGGATCAGGATCGATATACAAACGAATATCATCATTCTGAGTGCCATCTACAAAGGTATATCTCAATACGAGTAAATGGGTATCGCTAACATTCAACTGTGGACAAGTAGTGGTGCTCGGCGTAGCGTTTTTCGTTAAATAGAACTGTACCTTTGTATTATCGGATCCTTGTTTGGAGAAGATTCTACACCTCGCCATATTTCCCGTACCACCCGCATCTAATCCAATAAAATCTCTGTTGGCATTGGCAATACTCGTTATTTTAACCAAGAAAGCCATATAATAGCTTCCACTATTGACATTCGTTGTGTTTTTGTATGAAATCCTGTCTGCGTTAATACTTCCATCTAAAAATACAACTTTTCCCAAGCCTGAAGATATATAACTTCCATACGAAAGTTGATAATCTTGAACTTGAGGAATGATAGTTCCCCCTGATGAATTAGTTGAAACTGCCCAACTCCCCAGTCCTTCCAAATCTCCTACAGCATAATTAAAATTCTCTTCCAGCAACAATGGTTGAGCTGAGAGTGAAATTGCCATCATGGCAAACGATAACATAAATAATTTTTTCATGACAAGAATAATTAGTAATTATTAAATAATTTATTGTTTGAGAATTTAAATACTTTCAATTGATTATTACAATGCAGCCATCTATATTTTAGATGACCTCAATTTTTTATTTTTTTGACGCTTTATATTCGTATTTCATGAATAATAAGTTCCGCCATTGATGTCAATGTTAGTTCCTGTGATAAAAGAAGATTCTTCGGAAGCCAAATAAACAACCAGATCGGCGACTTCGTAACCGATTCCTTCGCGACGAAGCGGAGTTCCTGCGGCTACATTTTTACGGCCTTCCGGTGAGCTGAACCTGTCGTGGAAAGATGTGGCAATCATTCCGGGCGCTACAGCATTTACACGGATTCCGTCGGGGCCTAATTCTTTCGCCATCGAGCGGGTGAAAGTCATCACAGCGCCCTTTGAAGTGGCATACATGGACGCTCCCGGACCGCCGCCGTCGCGCGCCGCCTGCGATGAGAAATTGATGATTGAAGCGCCTTTTCCCATCATCGGAACAGCCTGACGGGTACACAACCAGCAGCTTTTCATATTGACGTTCATCAGGAAATCATACCAGGATTCGTCCTGTTCGGTGATTTTCTTGCGGCCAACCAACCCGCCGACGACATTCACCAAAATATCTAATTTTTCGCCATAAGACTTTTTACATTCGTTGAAAAGACGTTCAACGTCAGCGGATTTAGTCATGTCTCCCTGGACAACGATGCATTGTCCGCCGGCTTCGGTGATGAATTTTTTTGTTTCAAGGGCATCCTCTTCGTTATCATAATAATTGACAACTACTTTTGCGCCTTCTTTAGCCAATTTCAGGGAAATTTCCCTGCCCAAATCTCTCGCTCCGCCGGTTACAACGGCTACTTTTCCTTTCAATTTCATATTTTTCTGTTAATTTATTTATAATGAATTATGTTGTTATTTTAATAATGTACAATAAAAAAAAACGTGCAAATTCAATATTGATTTGCACGCTTTCTGGAATTTACCTTAAAAATCACATTATTATATTTCCCAAGGATTCAGTATTTTTAA
>JAITHZ010000126.1 GCA_031279795.1 Bacteroidales bacterium | reverse complement strand
CCAGACTCTAGTCAAGTCGAAAGGATCGAAGCGATAGGTTTTCGCTTCGGCTTCGGGCATGATTTGCACGCACATTTTCCAACGGGGAAAATCTCCTTTCTCGATATGCTCAAACATATCGCGTTGCGAAGCTTCCCTGTCTTTCCCGACAATTTCTTCCGCATCGGCATTCGTCAGTGTAGCAATGCCTTGTTGGGATTTGAAATGAAATTTCACCCAAAAGCGTTCGTTTTTGCTGTTGATAAAACTGAACGTGTGACTTCCAAATCCGTGCATCTGTCTGAGATTTGCGGGAATGCCACGATCGCTCATCAAAATCATTACCTGATGTAACGTTTCAGGACTTCTGCCCCAGAAATCCCACATCGCCGTATTACTGCGGAGATTGGTTTTCGGATCTCGTTTTTGGGTATGAATGAAATCAGGAAATTTCAACGGATCCCGTATAAAAAATACAGGCGTATTATTCCCCACTAAATCCCAATTGCCTTCGTCGGTATAGAATTTAACAGCAAAACCACGAACGTCGCGCTCAGTATCGGCTGCTCCACGCTCGCCGGCAACGGTAGAAAACCGCAGAAAAAGCGGAGTTTGTTTTCCAATTTTACTGAAAATCGAAGCCTTTGTATAGGCTGTAATGTCATTGGTTACAGTGAAGATTCCGTAAACTCCTGTGCCTTTGGCATGTACAATGCGCTCGGGAATCCGTTCACGGTTGAAGTGCGCAAGCTTTTCCATCATCCATGCATTTTGCAGCAATGCTGGACCATGCGGTCCAGCGGTGCTGATATTCTGATTATCGGAAACAGGCGCCCCTGATTGTGATGTTAATCTGTCTTCTGGTTTCATAAGATCCCTATTTCAAATAAGACGATAACATCCAAATTTTCTTTTCAAAATCTTTGATGCCATGATTAGCCAAAGATACCGTAGCATGGTCGCCCGCTTTGATAGCCGTAGCATGAAGGTCGCGAAGTTCGCCCACAAAAAATTGCAACGTTTCCAATACATTTCTTACCCCTGCCTGCCAATCGGATATGCCAGAAACTTCCTTTACATTTGCAACTTTTAAATATTCCGTAAAACTGTTGGCAGGTACTTTTCCCAACATCACGATACGTTCGGCTACCTCGTCAACTTTTTCGGCAAACTGGTTGTAGTAATCTTCATACAATTCGTGTAATTCGTAAAATTTATCACCTTGTATATTCCAATGAAATCCTCGCAGGTTGGTATAAAACACCTGATAGTTTGCCAACAACTCATTTAATCTCGGAACGACTGTATCAACGACGTTCCATTCTAACCCAACATTGTTTTTTTCTGTCGTATTCATAATTCTCTTTTTAAATCTGTAAAAATATTAGTTCACTTTTTTCTCAATTATTGTGCAAATGTAATCCTAAAATTAATACATAACAAATAAAAAATACCACAAAGCACATCAACAAAATCTATCGTAAAAGGAAATTTTATAAAGAAAATTCTGGAAAATGATGACAGAAAATTATAATTTGATATAGTGTGTTCAAAAAATCAACAAAGTTATCAACAATTTATTGAAATTATAGTTGAAAATATTGATAAACAACAAATTGTTCCACATGGAACATGTTGAAAACTGATTAAAATATCATTTATGACTTTAGTTGATTAAAAAACGTCCAAATTACAATTCCTCCTGCAATAGACACATTTAGCGAGTGTTTTGTACCATACTGGGGTATCTCAATGCAAGCATCGCAACAATCCACAACTTCCTGCTGCACCCCATGAACTTCATTTCCTAAAATAATGACGTATTTCTTCGATTTATTCAACAAAATTTCATCAAGCATGAACGATTTGTCGGCTTGTTCCAACGAAAAAACGCAATATCCGTCCGCCTTTAACGAAAGCGCTGCTTCTACAGTACTTTCTGAATATTCCCAAGCAACAGAATATTCGGCGCCTAAAGCTGTTTTATGTATCTCAGCGTCGGGTGGCGTGGAACTAATGCCGCAGAGAATAACACGTTCGACCAAAAATGCATCTGCTGTGCGAAATATCGAACCTATATTATGCAAACTTCGTACATTGTCCAACACAATCACCAATGGTATCTTGTTCGCTCGCTTAAATTCGTCGATACTTATCCGGTGTAATTCGGTAATCTTTAATTTTCTCATTTCTATATTTCCATTGAAAATTGCAAAACTACAAAAATAATCTTTCCTACTCAATAGATTGAACAAATAAGATTTATATCAAATCACTTAATTATGAAGTGTTGAAAGGTAACAAACAATGTTGAAAACTGTATAGAAAAACAGGTATTATTTGTTGATAAAAAATTTGGATATCAATAAGAAATACTTATAGGAACGAAGAATTGTAACCTCAAAATTTTGACAGGCAATTTTTATCCTATTTTTTAAACAGCAAAAAGCAGGGTTATCAAATAAGAACCAGAAACAAATTATCCATGTGAAAGTTATCAGCAAGTTGTTAATAAAAACAGTTATTGCATGGAAAATCAAATCTTAGTATTAATTTTGCAGTGTCGAAAACAAATTGAAAACGGACAGTAACCAGTTGAAATTTTAAAAAGCAAGTAAACCGGCGCTTTTTTTTCAACCATTTCAACAGACTATTATCATATACAATACTATATTATTTACTTATTCTTTTATATATATAATAATGAAGTGTTCAATTCTTATCGAAGAAATCAGGAAGATGCGAAAGGCTAAGAATGCAATTATCCTGTCGCATTATTATCAGCAGGGAAACATTCAGGACATTGCCGATTTCGTTGGCGACAGTCTTGCTTTAGCACAATGGGCTGCCAAAACCGATGCTGCCATAATTGTGCTTTGTGGTGTGCATTTCATGGCGGAGACGGCAAAAATCCTCTCACCGAAAAAAAAAGTGCTTATTCCCGACTTGAATGCTGGATGTTCGTTGGCCGACAGTTGCCCTGCGGATAAAT
>JAITHZ010000087.1 GCA_031279795.1 Bacteroidales bacterium | reverse complement strand
GATCGAAAAGTCAGTTTCGCCAGATGCCTCCAGCAGTTTTTTGAAAAATGCGTCAATTTTCGTTTCATCACCTACTTTTGCAGAAAAGTTCACAAACTTGTTGTCGTTTTCCTCAATCTGAAAAATGAACAGGTCTGATTTGAAATCAATACCGGTCATTTCCGGATTTTTAATCATTTCGTCCAGCAGATTGGAAGCGCTTTTATTTTCGTTGCGCAATTTTTCTTTCATTGTCTGAAACGACTGCAGTTCGGAAATATCTTTCAGATTTCCTTTTTGCATGATGGAATAAGCGTCAACTACTATAACAGACGTTGCGCTGACGGGTATGACGGAAATATGTTCCGACTTTTTGGAACAGGCGATAAACAGTAACGCACTTATTCCCAATAATGTAAATTTGAATGATTTCATAATTAGCGTTGATTTATTGATAAAAATTTCTTTTCAAAATATTTTGCGACAAAAGTAATACTTTTTGCTAAAATTGTATAGGTGTTTGGTGTTTTTTATAAAGAAATGGTAAAAAAGTGAGGTATTCTCCTGATACAGTTAGTCTTAACCCCACAAATCTCGCAAAGGCCACAAAGTTTCTTTCTTCTTTGTGAACTTCGCGGACTTTGTGGGATTTTTTTTTATCTGAACGAAAAAATCTCAACTCGCATGACATTTCTTTTTTAGTGCACAGTCATGGCACGCAGGTTTGTCGGCAGATTTTTTCCGAAACATCCGATAAAGGTTTCGGGCAATGACGGTGAACGTTACCAGTCCAATTACCCAAACAATTATATCTTGATACATATCAGTCAGTTTACATAGTTATTCATATCTTATCGGCTACAAACTGCCTATTTGATATACGGCAAATGTCGTTATCCAAGCGAGCGCCGTGGTATAAAACACGGTGAACAAACCCCATTTCCAGCTGCCAGATTCGTTTTTTATAGCTGTTATAGCTGCAATGCACGGGAAATAAAACAAAATGAAAAGCATCATGCAAAAAGCTGTCAGGCACGAGAATACCGGATTGCCTGCTTCGTCGATATCAAGCCGCATTCGTTCTTCCAGATTTTTGCCCGCGTTATTGCCAAAGTCGGTGTACAGCACATTCAACGTACTTACCACTATTTCCTTAGCTCCAATTCCCGTCAGGATGCCGATACCTATTTTCCAGTCAAATCCCAGCGGCTTGATTACAGGTTCAATGAACCGTCCGAGTTGTCCGATATACGATTTTTGCTGATGTTCGGTATGCTGTTTGTTAGCAATCAGTTGGAGCGCTTCATTTTTTGCTTTGAGTAATGTGTCGTGTTTTTTGGTTTCGGCAGCAGCCAGTTGTAATTCGAATTGGTATTCGACATCGGCGGTCAGTTTTTCGTAATCCTGCGAGTAAGCAACATTCTTTGGGTAATATCCCAAGAACCAGATAACGATGGATGCAAGCAGGATAATTTTGCCCATTTTTTTCAGGTATTGTTCGCCCTTGTCCCACATGTGGCGGATGGTGCTTTTGAATGTTGGCAAGCGGTAAGGAGGCAGTTCCATCACAAATGGAATATCTTCGTCGCGAAAGAGGTATTTTCGGAAGATTCGTGCAAAAATCACCGACATCACGATGCCAATCAAATAGATCGACAGCAGGACAATACTCCCATGTTCCGGAAAGAAAGCCCCCACCAGCAGCAGGTAAACCGGCAACCGCGCACTGCACGACATCAGCGGGATGACCAGCATCGTGGCCATGCGGCTGCTTCGGCTCTCAATCGTGCGCGAAGCCATTACTGCCGGAACATTACACCCAAATCCCATCACCAGCGGGATGAACGACTTTCCGTGCAATCCCATTTTGTGCATGATTTTGTCCATGATAAATGCTGCGCGAGCCATGTAGCCGGAATCTTCCATGAACGAGATGAAAAAATACAGAATCAGGATATTTGGCAGAAACACAATCACTCCTCCAACACCGCCAATAATGCCATCAATCAGCAAGTCTTTCAGCGAACCGTCGGGCATGAGGTTTGCCACCCAGTTGCCCAGCTGCGAGATCAGCCATTCGATCCAGCCTTTGGGATATTCACCGAGCGAAAACGTTGTCAGGAACATTAGCCACATAAAGAACAGAAAAATGGGATAGCCAACCAGTTTATGCGTAACGAATGTGTCAATTGTGCTCGTAACAGACACCCGTTCGTCACGGTTTGGCTGGTACGTCTCGCGCAAGGCGCCGGCAATAAAGCCATACTTGGCGTCCACAACCGCAGTTTCGGCGTCTTCATTCAACATGGTGCATATTTCCTTTGCCGCCTTGTCGCGCATTTCCAGAATAGTGGCAGAATTGGCGTAGCCCGCAAGTTGTGCTTCGACGTCTCGGTCGTTTTCCAGCAGTTTTATGGCGAAAAAGCGAACGGGATTAATATTTTTATTCTTCGACAGTAAGCTACTTATCTTCTCAATAGCCGATTCGATGACCGGTCCGTGATTGATCAATATCGAACGGCGTGGTACCGACTTTTCGTTTTGTTCATACCGCCGGATAATTGCGTCAAACACCTCAGAGATGCCATGCCCCTTTCGTGCGACGGTCGGAACGATCGGAATATTCAACAGCATCCCCAGTTGTTCGCACTCCAGACGTGAACCGTTTTTTTCCAGTTCATCATACATGTTCAAAGCCATCACCACACAGGTATTCATGTCGATGAGCTGCGTAGTAAGGTAAAGATTCCGTTCCAGATTCGACGCCGCCACAACGTTCAGCACAACATCAGGTTTCGCCTCAAGCAGTTCCTTTCTTACAAACAGCTCTTCCGGCGTGTATGCCGAAAGCGAATACGTCCCCGGCAAGTCAACCAATCGAAACGTGTAACCCTTGTATTTGAACCGTCCCTCTTTTGCATCAACCGTCACTCCGCTGTAATTGCCCACATGCTCGTGTGCACCCGAAGCCATGTTGAAGAACGTCGTTTTCCCCGAATTCGGATTTCCTGTCAGCGCCACACGAATCGTCCGCTCCTCAGAGCCTTGCTGTTCCTGGCGGTCGTTCGATTCCATCGTTCCGTAGAATCTCGCAGCATTATCCGCCGCATTATCCGCCACATCCAGCGGTACAATTTCCACCAGAGCTGCCTCGCTTCGCCGCATCGAAACATCGTAATCCATTATCCGGTAGTCAATCGGGTCTTTCAACGGCGCATTGAACACACATTCCACAGTAGCGCCCTTGATGAACCCCATTTCTATTATCCGTTTGCGAAAACTTCCCTTTCCCCGTACATTGGTAATAACCGCCTGCTTGCCTGTCGCCAGTTCTGATAAATACATTTTTCGTTGAATTATGATTGACATGCAAATGTGCGAATTTTTAATGAAACAGCGAACGATTCACACTTTCTTTTTTATACTCATTATAAACAGTGATAATAGCATACGAACTGATTGCAAGGATATTTACCTCTTTTCTGTCTTTTTTTCAGTGAATATTTAACATTTTCTCACCACATTAAGGGATGCAGCGCAGTTAAATCACAGTTCAAACAATGGAAATTTGGATTTTAAAAACTTTTTTCCCTCTGAATCGCTGGTAATTTGTAATGGAATATTGTAATGTCGAAAAATTCCCCTAACTTTGTACGCTATTTCATAGTTGACATTTATCAACTGTATTATCAACTGTAAATGTCTTCTTTATAAAATGAACATCATGAGTGTTATTGACATTATTCTGACAGCTAAAAAAACGGCTTTTTCTTTCGAAGTATTGCCTCCGTTAAAGGGCAACAGCATCGAAAAAGTATTTAAGACCATTGATACGCTACGAGAGTTTGATCCGAAGTACATAAATATAACTACCCATCGTGGCGATATTTCATACAGAGAAGCAGGCGACGGTCTGTATAGGCGTGTAAATGAGCGCGTTCGTCCGGGAACGGTAGCCATTGCCGCCGCCATTCAGCACAAGTACCAGATAATGGCCGTGCCGCATATTATTTGTAGCGGATTCACCAAAAGCGAAACGGAATATGCACTTATAGACCTTAATTTTCTGGGCATCCGCGATTTGCTCATCTTGCGCGGCGACAAGGGCCGACACGATACCCGCTTTGTTCCAACTGAAGACGGGCATGCGCATGCAATTGATTTACAGCGTCAAGTGAATGATTTCAACGAAGGTCGTTTTTTGGACGGATCTGTCAGAGAGTACGGAGATACCTTTTCATACGGGGTGGCGGGTTATCCGGAAAAGCACGAAGAAGCGCCTAATCTGCAGTCCGATTTGCACTGGCTGAAGGAAAAGGTAAATTCGGGAGCGAGCTATATCGTCACACAAATGTTTTTCGACAATGAAAAATATTTTGCTTTTGTCGATAAATGTCGCGCAGAAGGAATAACCATACCGATCATTCCCGGATTGAAACCACTGAATTTTGTTGAACAACTGACGGTTATTCCCAAAATATTCCATGTGGATTTCCCCGAAACACTGACCAGCGAACTCAAAAAATGCAAAACCAATGCCGATACCGTAGAAGTTGGCGTGGAATGGTGTACGATGCAGGCTAAAGAATTGAAATCAAGGGAAGTACCCAGCATTCATTTCTATTCAATGATGGCAGCACAAAGTGTGAAACGAATTGCGAAACAGATTTATTAGATATGAGATTGAAAACATTAGACTGATGAAGTAACATAAAAAAATGTTTCATCGCATCTTTTGTTTTCAACCAATAAGTTAAAAATTCTATGTTTTTTAGAGATATTATTGGACAAGACCTCATCAAGGAACGGATGATTCAATCAGTTCAAACTGGTGAAATTCCTCATGCACAGCTGATTACTGGCAAAGAAGGAGTTGGGAAATACGCGCTGGCGCTGGCGCTGGCACGCTATTTGAATTGCACGAAGCGCTCGGAAAGTGATGCCTGCGGCGTTTGTCCGTCGTGTGTAAAAGTGAGTAAGCTCATTCATCCGGATATTCATTTTGCTTTTCCCATTGTAACAGATAGTAAAAAAGGCAAATTTGTTTGCGACGATTACTTACCAGAATGGCGCAAGTTTGTATTGAATGACGCTTATTTTACATACCAGCAATGGTTGAGATATTTGGGTGAGACCAACAAGCAGGCCATAATTTATTGCGGAGAAAGCGAACAGATTCTGCATAAACTGAACTTGAAACCATTCGAGTCGGATTATAAAACGTTGATTATATGGCTCCCAGAAAAAATGAATATAGAATGTGCCAATAAATTACTGAAAATAATTGAAGAGCCACCCGAAAAGACATTTTTGCTGTTGATTTCGGAACAGCCCGACGGAATCTTGTCGACCATTCAGTCGCGGTCGCAACGGATAAATGTAAAGGCAATTCTTCCGGAAAAAATGGAAATCGCCTTGCAGTCACGTTTTAGCTTGGCCGAGTCTGACGCGCATGCGGTAGCTCATATCGCCGCAGGCAGCATGACGCAAGCAAAAGAAGTTGTTGAACAAAGCGCTGAAAATAGCTATCTGTTAGAACGTTTCGTGCTTCTGATGCGCGGAGCTTATTCGGTAGGAGTCATTCGCGACCCCGCCAAGAAAAGCGTTGGATTGCGCAACTTGAAAGAATGGTCGGAAGAATTGGCCAAGTACGGACGCGAACGCCAAAAGGCTTTTTTTGCCTATTGCCAGCACATGTTGCGCGAAAATTTTGTGATGAACCAGAAACAACCGCAGCTGAATTACTTGACGCCAGGAGAGGATGCTTTTTCTTCACGATTTCATATTTTTGTCAGTGAGAAAAACATCGTTGGACTGATGAACGAATTTGGACTTGCAGAAGCGCATATTTCCCAAAATGTCAATCCCAAAATGGTTTTTTTCGATCTGGCGCTGAAAACAATCGTATGGCTGCTGCAGAATAACGCTGAATGATTTTATGTAAATTAAAAAAATAAAT
>JAITHZ010000297.1 GCA_031279795.1 Bacteroidales bacterium | reverse complement strand
AATCGCTTTTGTCGAATTGTCAAAATACATTATTTGCTGTTTGTTGTTTGTTGTTGAATTTTGAATGATGTAAGATCGAAACGCCAATGTAGCTTCAGTTCTTCTTTCGTTTTGCTATTTATTTTATGTTGGATTTTTTTGACGAATGGATATGATATGGCTTTCTATCTTGGTAATTCGTACAATAAATACCGAAAAATACCTGCAAACGAAAAATCATCTTGATTAATCAAATAAAAATTCGTCTGATTATCTTGCAGTGATTAGACGTTCACAAAAACATAAAATTAAATTCAATACTTGCCTGATTTTGGAAACTTATTGGCGAACAATGATAAAATAATTTCCGTAATCACTAATTCGTATGTGGCAATTTTATTCGTCTGTTTTCGCGTATTCGCAGTAGCTAACGTTGATATTGTGCTTGTCAAGTAAGCTGCGGGCATCGTCCATTGACTGTTTCATTGCCTGACGCAAAGTTGGCTGTATGACTTCTTGTTTGTTTTCATAAAACGAAGCAGGAAGAATGGTATAATGTTTTTTATTATTTTCGGGATACCGGTAGCGCCAGGCTAAGCTGTAACTACAGTTGCTAATGATTGTTTTTTCTTCATCTTTTTCCAGTTCTATTCGGATTATTGCTCCGCTGTCGGTATAGCGGCTGTTTTGATTCGAAATAAAGTTTCCCAGCGAATAAGCGACGATATGTCCGATTTGTCCTTTTTCGTCCGTTTTTGCTTCAATTGGTTGAATCACGTGTGGGTGCGAGCCGATTATCACCCCTACCCCATTTTCGGTCATCAGTTTTGCCAGTCGTCGTTGTTCGTTGTTGGGCTGGCGCTGGTATTCAACGCCCCAGTGCATGCAGGCGATTATCATGTCGGGCTTATATCGTTTCGCTTCTTCAATATCTTCCATTATTTGCTTGTCATTGATTATGTTGACTATGGTTGGCGCTTCTACCGCTATTCCGTTCGTGCCATACGTGTAATTCAGAAATGCGAGGCGGATGCCGTTTTTTATAATTATTAACGGATAAAACAACTTGCGCTGTTGCAAATTTTTGAATGTTCCTGTGTGCTTGATTTGCAAACTGTCCAGAACATCTATCGTGCGGTTGATGCCTTTTTTTCCTTGGTCTGCGCTATGGTTGTTGCATGTGAGGAAGATGTCGAATCCTGCTTCTTGCAGAGCTGCAGAAAATTTGTCGGGGGCAGAAAATGCAGGAAATCCGCGATACGGTGCGCCTGCATGTGTGGTCTCCAGGTTTATGACAGCAATATCGGCTGCCGAAATTTCATCCTTAATGTATTGAAAACATGACGAATAATTGTATCCACTGTCGGTTTTTGCCGAATTTATTTGCGGTAAATGCTGCATGGCGTCGCCAGCAAAGAGCAGCGATATACGCTGTTGTGAAGTAGCTGGCAGTGCAGTCAGTACAGTGAGGTAAAATAAAATAATTTTTTTCATAGAGTTTATTATTATTTAAGATGTCTATTAGACGGTTTTTAATTGTCGATTTTATGTATGAGTGTTATCCCATCGCGCATTGGCAGCATAACTTTTTCTATTCTTTTGTCGGTTGCAATCCGGTCGTTGAAATAGAGGATGCCGTTTGTGCGTTTGTCCGGCTGATTATCGTCAATGACTTTTTCATTCCAAAGCGTATTGTCGGCCAGAATGAATCCTCCGGCCTGAACTTTGTCGAAAACCAGATCATAGTATTTCCAATAATCACGTTTGTCGCCGTCGATAAAAACCAAGTCGAATGTTTCATCAATGATTGGGACAATAGCAAAAGCATCGCCAATATGCAGGTGAATTTTTTTTGAAATTTCGGTTTGGTTAAAATACTGGTGAATGAAGTCTTCAAGTTCATCATTGATTTCGATGGTGTGAAGAACGGCCTCGTCTGTCAGCGCTTCGGCCATGCACAGAGCGGAGTACCCAACATAGGTTCCAATTTCCAGTACCCGTTTGGGGCGAATCATCCGGCAAAGCATTTTCAGTAATCTGCCTTGCAAATGTCCTGACAACATGCGGGGGCGCAGCATTTTTATATGTACGTCGCGGCTCAATTGCTGCAATAATTCCGGTTCTTTGTCTATATGTGACAGTATATATTTTTCAATTTCTTGCATTTCATTTAAGATGCTCTTATTATGTTGTTATTTTTGTTGTTTGTGCTGTTAATTTGCTGTATTACTGTGCTGTTTAATAACCTTCTGTATTTTCATTTTTTGTGTAATCCTGATAAACTCAATTCTTTTATGCAATTCTCAGTGGCTAAAAGTCATGAAAAATGACTTTTATTTTGTTGATTTATAATGATATACTTTGGATACAATCTTAATGTATTCAGTGAAAATTTGGCAAGTCAAAAGTTTCCTTTCGGTGTAAAATTTTACTTACTTTGTTAATTTCCAAGAAAGTAGTGCCGCCTCCTTCTCCAAAACTGCCTGTGAGGTAAGCAACCCGTTCATTCATTGTTATCCATCCTTTTTTCTGCAGCATGTTTAAAGCCGCAAAGAAATATTCGCGGTTTGAACCTTTTTCTTTCTGATAATGAGGCATTACTCCGTATGATAGAGCCAGCATGCGTATCGTTCTTTCTCGGTAACATATTGCCAATACTGGCGCTTTTCCGCGATATGCTGCCAGACATAATGCTGTTCTTCCTGTATAACTGTCTGTTATAATCGCTTTTACATCTAATTTGCTTACCGACTTTACTGCTTGTTTTGCCAGAAATGTTGTTGTGTCAATTTCAGTTTCTGTATATGAAATTCGAATGTCATTTTCTGATATTTTTGTTTTTTCGGCTTCTTCTGCGATTTTGGCCATTGTTTGAACCGATTCTACAGGGTATTTGCCATAAGCAGTTTCTCCACTAAGCATCAGTGCATCAGTGCGATAGTAAATGGCATTTGCTATATCTGTGACTTCTGCGCGTGTAGGACGCGGGTTATTTATCATGGAATGAAGCATTTGAGTGGCAACAATTACCGGCTTGTGTGCTTGAACGCATTTGCGAATTAGTATGCGCTGGATTCCCGGAATTTTTTCCTGTGCTACTTCTATTCCCAAATCTCCGCGGGCAATCATCACGCCGTAGGCATGTTTCAAAATTTCATCAATGTTATCAACTCCTTCCTGGTTCTCTATTTTGGCAATTATCTTGATGTCGCTTTTGTTTTTTTTCAAAATTTCTTGTATATCAATAATATCCTGTTTGGTACGAACAAAGGAATGGGCAATAAAATCAAGTTCTTGCTCTATTGCAAACAGGATGTTCTTTTTGTCTTTTTCGGTCAGTGACGGTAAATTGATACGGACGCCCGGCACGTTTACTGATTTTCGGCTGCCTAATATTCCTCTATTTAAGATGGTGCATATTAGTTTATCCTTTTCTTTGTCAATAACCTTTAGGTCAATATCGCCATCGTCAATTAATAATTCGCTTCCGATGGAAAGTTCTTCAA
>JAITHZ010000373.1 GCA_031279795.1 Bacteroidales bacterium | reverse complement strand
TTAAAACATCCATTATTTTTTTGTTTCATTGGAAAGAAAATCGGAAATAGATTTTGCAATGTGCCAAAACATTACCGGGGGTATAGCATTTCCTATCTGTTTGTAAGAATCAAATTCGGAACCAGCAAACTCAAAAGTGTCTGGAAATGACTGAATCCGCGCCGCTTCTCTTGGGGTAAAACGGCGGTATAATTCTTTTTCGGGGTCAACAAGCAAAACAGGGTCTCTTGAATTTAAACTTGTTTTTGCCAAATGGCTGGTAACTGTGAGGCACGGCTCGTCAAGTTTTTGAGCGAGACCGCGTTTCATATTATTTTTTGCTTTTTTCAAGCCAAGCACGGCGCGTTTTGAAAAATAATACTTTTCATCTTCTATATCAATCTTAGGAACTGCGACCGATAGCGGCACTTTATTATTTTCTGTTGTTTTTTGAGGAAATTCAAAATCACCTTGTAAATCCTTGCGAACCGCAATAATAATAACACGTTCCCGTTTTTGCGGCACACCATAATCGGAGGCGTTTATCAGAGAATGTGAAACCTTATAGCCGATTTTTTCAAATGCGGAAACTACAGTATTAAATATAGAGCCACCGTGAAGTGTTTTAAACCCTTTCACATTTTCGGCAATTACTATTTTCGGTTGCTTTGCCTTTGCCACATTTACCATTTCTTTATATAACTGAGCCCTGTCATCAAAAGGGTTTTTGGTGGGGTTTACCGTGCTGAAAGACTGGCAGGGAAAACCGCCGACCAGAATATCACAGGCTGGTATGGTTTCGTTTTTAATTGCCTTTATATCATCGCAAACAACAACCACGCCGTTGAAATTTTTTTTATATGTCGCAACGGCTTTTGCGTCAATGTCGGTCGCATAAATAATCTCAAAAGGTAATTTGTCGTAATACTGTTCATTATATGTAAAATCGCCGTGGAGTCCTAAATCCGCGCCACCACAACCACAAAACAAAGAAACCGCCTTATACATTTTTTGCTCCATTTGCAGCGGGAATAGTTTCGGAAACCGCGTTAGAAGAAAAATCTATTCTGAATGTAGTAGGAGTAACCCTAATTACACTGTTTTCTTTTTTATCGTAAACATTGTCAATAATATAAACAACGACACCCTTTCTACAGAAATACACACGATATATTGAATAATATTCTCTGTGCTGGCAAGCCGCGTCCATTTCATTTTTTGTTATATAAACTGTATCTTCCCAATTAACATCGTTTAGATCAGGCGCGGTTACACGCTTTGTAGTTTTTACTTCAATATATTTTGCGAATTCGGGATTTTGCACAAGAGGCAGAGCAACAACGGATTGTATATCATATCCAAGCCCCTGGATTTTACCCAGATAAACAACCTTACTTATAAGGCGCTTGTTAAATTCCTTAACACGTTTTTTTTCATAATTATACACATAACGTTCTCCTTCCTCGCCTATCTGCGTTTTATCAAGCCCCTCGGTATCTAAAACCGTTTCTTCGTCAGTTGGCGCAGGTATACCCAGCGCTATGGTTGATGTTTTGAAAATATTATCCCTATCACCAACATGGGCGAATTCAATTCCCCATTGAATTTCAAATTTCTGCCTTCCGGTTTTAGTGGATAAATCAAAAGAATATACGTCAAACATTGGTTTAGCGTTATAGTGTTTTGCAATAAACTCTATGGCGATTTTCTCATTATTATTTAAATGTACCGTATAGTCATTTTCTATGATTATCAGATTGGCAAGTTCCAAATAATTCAGTTGTTCGTTAATATGTTGGTAGTCGTAAGACGCGCCTTTACCCGGAGTTTTTATTTTTCGCTCCATCGACGCGGCTTTATCCTTTGCGATTTGGGCAATAACTTCATCGGGTATTGCATTGCCTTTGCCCTGCAATACATCAAGCGCATTTAATATATAGTATCCAATATCTTTCTTTGTTAATGGCAGGTGCGCTTCCTCAGCAAGCAACATAACCTTTAGGATAAAAGAATAGGGGCGAATATTAATGTTATGGTCTATATGTTCCTGGATAGTTTGTATTTTTGACATTCCATTAGGGAACTGCATCTTAAAACAAAAATCTTTAAAAAAAGCAGGCTGGTCGTGATCTTCGAGAAATTTACTTGTTCGTTCAGAAATATATATTATGTCATTTTTTTCAAAATACATACCGAATAATTTCCCTGCCGTTTCCGTCCGGTGGTTTGCAAGTGTTTTAGAGTGGAGATGGGGCAGATATTCTTTTAGTTTTTCGTCAAACCGGCGTGGGAATTCAGAAGCTTTGCATGGACATACCTCATTAATAATATTAGCGTATGTTGGTAACATATTATCAATTTCCCGCTGGGATTTACCGCGAATAAGCTCGCACCTGAACTGCTTTGTATGGTCATACATATAAATTTACCCCTTCTTCACTATTGAATATACTTTATCGGCGATTACCTGCGCAAGCATGGGCGGCACCGCGTTACCGACCTGCCGGAACTGCCGTGTCTTAATCCCGGAAAATAAAAACGTATCGGGAAAGGACTGTATACGCGCCGACTCGCGGACGGTCGGCACACGGTTTTCCTTGTAATGAAAATGGTGATTATGCCCCGCGTCAATCGTAAAACAGGGGCGGGCGCTGTTCATTCGCGTCCACGCGATATGCACTTTTCGCGTTTCCCATAACTCTTTCGGTAAATCTTTGTAATTGCCGCCGTCCGGCACCATTGCGATAATTTCTTTTGTGCGCTTGATATGTATAACCGCAACATGATTGTAAAGTTTTTTGCTTTTCTTCCGCATTAACTTTTGATAATCATTGACGGCGGGTAATTC
>JAITHZ010000291.1 GCA_031279795.1 Bacteroidales bacterium | reverse complement strand
AGAGCCTTTTGCCGACAGGCGCAGTGAATGGCTGTCGTCGAACCGGTATTCATCGACGACAAAGAGGCCGGTATTGAACGTGCGGATGTCGCCCCAGGTGAGCAAGAACATCGTTTTCTCGTTCGGGTCGGCGGGATACATGGTCATTTCGGCGTAGGAACGGTTGGCGTATCCGTCCCAGTTCAGGGAAAAACGGTGTTTGCCGGCTTTCCCCAACAGCGTGGAATAAAAACCGCCGGTGCGACTTTCGCCGGGCATGTCCATGTGCATCACGATTTCTTCGGGCGGTCGCTTGGTATCGTCCATGATGTGGATGATGTTGTTGTAGTAAACCTTTGTTTCCCATTTGGTGAGGAATTTATTTCCGTTAAAGAGCCGCGAGTAGGCGAGCGAAGTGATTAATCCGTCGGCTGTTGCGACGTCCATCGCCAGCGCGGGATAACCGACGTCGCCGGCGCGGTCGTAGATGACGGACGTTTCGAGTTCGTGCCCCGGTTTGAGCACATAGCCAAGATTGGCGAAGACATTGTTTTTCGTGAATTGCGAAAAGCGCACCGTTTCGCCGCCGCCTGCCTTATAATTATCGCTGTTGCGGTGGAAGTAACCCGAATTGACGTAAAACCGTTCATTGGCGTACGCAATGTCTGCGCCGTAAATCCGCAGGTTTCCGTTGCTTTCGTAACCGGAATGAACGTTTGCCGAAAAACCGTCCTGACAGAAGCCGCTTTTGTTGAGGCGCAGGTCAAGGCTTCCGCCGATGCTGTTCGTCGCGTTCGGGTTGGCGTCGAAGCCGCTGCCGATGCTGACCTTGCTCAGATTGACGGTCTCGACGTAGGAGGTTACCGGATCCATGCGGTCGGTGCAGGCGTGGAAAATCTTCATGCCGTCGATGGTGACGGCGATGCGTTCGGTGGTCATGTTGTTGATGCTTGGCTCCCAGGCATAGGCGCCGCGTTTTATCATACCGACCTTTTCGGACGATTGCAGGTATTCCTCGACCGATGCGTTGGGTTTCGCCTGCCGGTCGCGACTGACGCCCTGCCAGGCGGAGATGACGATTTCGTTCAGTTCCACAACTTTCGTCGTGTCCTGTTCATGGGCGTGGAGCGGAGGAATACCGAAAAACAATACCGGAATGTATTTTAATAGTTTCATTTTGTTTCTTTGTAAAAAAGGTTATTGGCACGCAGATAACGCAGATTTTTATAGATGACCGCGGATAATCTGCGAAAATCTCTACAATCCGTGTCATCTGCGTGCCTTTAAAACCTAAAATTCCACCTCAAAAAATAGACTGCTTGCTTCCGCTCCCTGTTCGCCCTGCGGCACAACAGGATTGCCGTAAACGATATTACCGGAAGCATCCTGCAAAATCAGATTCAGTTTCCAGTAGCCGGTCATGCTGAAATTGACTTTGCCTTTATAAATCTTCTCGGCGGCGTTCCACGTCAAGTCGACATTATTGGGCGAAGAATGGTTTTCCATCGATGGCATGCGCGGGTCGAGCTTCAGTATAAGGCCGCCTTCGATGGGCGGGAATTCGGGGCTTTGCGACTTGTGGATGTAGACCGTTATGTCGTTGACGCCCACTTTCGGGTGCAGTGGTTCGACAAGCGTTAGCACATAACGTTTGTCGTCAGTGCCGACCACCGTTTTGATAATCGTAATCTGCGTCCGGCCGTCGGGACGGAAGGCGTTTTTCACATCAATCACCTCGTCTTCAAAAATGCCGCTCGCGCTGCCGACCGTATATGCGAGGTCGTAATACCATACGCCGTCGCCCTGTCCGCTGTACATCAGAAAGTTGTAATATGCCTCGTAGAGTGGCTTGTCCGGCACTTTCGTGATTTCCGAGCGGGGCGTGGAGTGCTTCATCATTCCCATGTCCATTTCGGGGAAAGCGGTCAGTTGGGCGTTATCAATGTATTTACCGTCTTTGTCCTGTACGGTGAAATAGACTTTGGTATAGCCCAGACGAAATTCGCCGGTTTCGTTCCATGCCGTGACGATATAGCTGTCGTCGGCAAACTCATGGATTTTCTTTAATCCTTCCACCGGATTGACCGCCGGATTTTCGGGTTCATCGTCTTTTCCGCAGGAGGCGAACAGGGCGAGCGAAAAGAGAATAACAAGGGTAGCCCCCCTGTTATAAAGTCGTATCGCTTTCATTTTCTTACAATTAATAATACTGCATATATGTTTCATATTTTTCTAATTTTTTAAATTTGATAACAAAAGGACTATCCACAGAATTATGATTAATAATTCTGCGAATGATGTGATTGTGAAATAAAATCAGATGAAACGCTGCGGAGGCGGCACGGGAATGTCAATGAAAATTCGTACCAGATAAAGATTTACAAACTGTGATTGTTCTGCTTTAACAAAAAGAATTTGTATCAGTGAATAGATATTCGTCTTGATATAGTCAAAAATTTCGCATTTGACCTGTTTTGTTTCCATCTGGCTGGCGGCGGTACTTTCGTCGGCTTCGTTCACCCGGTTGATTTGCTTTTCGAGGTAACATTTGCCCTGGCAACAGTTGTCGGCCTGGGTTCTTTGAATACACAGGTTTGCGACAATATAATTCCGGAAGAGGTTATATTCAATGTAGGGCAGGTGGTGTTTGCCTATATTCACCAGCATCACTGCCAACATGATTGTCGCATAAAACTTTGCGTACTTCATCTGAATTTTTTTATGCAAAGATACGGTTGTGCGAATAAGTCGGCAATACCATGTTTACGGTATTTTTTTGAGGATTTTCGATGCTTGGACGTATCTGTTTTTTCGACGTATCTCGTCAATATTAGCGTTAAGGCGTCATCGGAGGTAAACTCACATGATTTTTATTATCAGTGCAACACATCGCCGATAATACGTATTCTCCGCTCCACATTATCGGCAGGATTATATTCGTCGTTTCCTTCCTGCGAAGCAACAATGGAAATCGAAATATCATATCCATTATAATATTTGTTTGCTTCCCCGCCATGATAAACATAAAACGTACGGGCATTGAGAAAACGTCCTACGCTTTCGCCTTGCAGCGTATATTTAACCGGCAAACCCGATGAAGCAACCGCATTCAGGTTCAACATTTGTCCGTCCTTGCTGAGTTGCCACTTTTCAGGCAGTTCAAAGTCGATTGTTTGGATTTCCTTGTTCGGATCCCAGTCTTTGATGAGCAGGGACTGAAAGACGTCCGGCGCTTCGTAAAACACTTCGTTTCCCGGCTGTACCGCATATATGAGGATACGCCCCTCCGCATGAAACACAGCCCTGTCTTCCTCGATAGTCGCTATCTTATCGTCGGCGCTCACGAAAGTAACCGGCAAACCCGACGAAGCCGTAGCTTTCAACTGCACGGAACCGTCCAGCAGTATTTGCAGTGGAATTTCCTCGAAATAAATGCTCTGCTCCTGCTTGGCTTCATTTCGACAAGCTGTCGCCAGCACAGCCATTATCCCAATTATCAACGATACCGTCTTCTTCATTCGTAATTCGTAATTTTTAATTCGTAATTGAATTACATCATTTCTCCCAGCCGCAACCGGAATCCCAGATAAATTTTCCGCCCCGCGAGCGGTCCCCAAATCATCGAAGCGTCGAAATCGCGCTGAAAAGGATTTTCCCATCCGGTAATCGGATTTTCCTGCTTGTAATCCAAGAGATTTTCCACGCCGAGATAAACGTCAAAACGTTTGCTGTTTTTTGTTATCTGCGCAAAATAAACCGGATAGGCGGGTGAATAGCGTTTTTGCGAATCGTAGCCGTTCAAACCCGGCAGGCGGCTTTGCCCGTTCAGTTGCGCCGTAACGTCGAACACCCAGCGTTTCAGCGCCGTAGCATACGACAAATTGACTAATCCCCGATATGACGAAACCAGCGGTTTTTCCGTTTCGATGCGCCGGTTGTCGCCGGAATAGGTGATGCGGTTGTTGTTCAGCCGGAAAGCTGCAAAAACATCAAATCCCCGGAACACTGTCAGCAAGAGGTCAGCTTGCCATGCATTGGCAAAAGAGCGTCCTGCAAGATTATAGAAAAAGACGGCGTTCCGGTTGCGTTCGATATCAACAATCGCCTGATTTTGAAAGCGGGTATGGAAATAATCCAGGCTAAGCGTTGCCTGTCTGCCGCCCCATGTTGGAATGTATAAAACAAGGTTTCCGCCGAAATTCCAGGCGCGTTCCATATCCAAACTGTTGATTTGCGACAGGTCGAATTGGCGCGAAGAAGCCATCAGGCCGATGTTTTCCGAGATTACGTTTGCCGAACGGTATCCTCTTCCCGCCGAAGCGCGAACGATAATGTGGTCGCTGACGTCGTATTTTACATTGGCGCGGGGCGTAACAAGCCATCCGTAGCGGCTGTTGTAATCGACCCGCAAACCTGCGACCAATGTCAATTTTTCTATGCCGGAGAAAGTGTATTCCGCAAAAATGCCCGGCACAACTTCCGTACGGTTGAGGCGCGTAAGTGGCGTTTGATTCCATTCGAGCGAATCAAGAAATTCCGTATCGTAGTTGTCGTAAGCGAAACTTGCGCCTGCCGTATAGCGGTGGTTTTCGGTATTCAGATACGAAGAATACAGTACGTTGGCATACCAGGACGCCTGTTTGCCGTTGAACGTTTTACGCCCGAAGGCGGAACGCTGCTCATGCCAAGTGAAGTTGTTGATAATGCCGAGACTTGTGCCGGGCTTGGCGCCGACCGTAATTCCCGTTTTATTATATAAGGTAAAACCGGTATTTTTAACGGGCGCTTCAAAATAGGGAATCCCTTCGACAAGGTCGTGGCAGGAAGCGTCTTGTCCCCCGAAGCGGTCGTCGTAAACGAACTTGACGCCGGAGCGCGACTGTATGCCGTTTTCCTCATCAAGATAAAACCATCGGTTGTAGAGATTGACATTTTGCGTTTTGGGAGCGTCGAGGAAATGGTCCCGGTTCCTGTCGTGCTGCTCTGCCAGTGCCTCCGGGTGAATGGATTGCGTGCCGTGCAGCATCAGCCCCGTCCATAATTTTTCATTGAGTTGCCAACGTGCAGCAACGTTTTCTTCCAGATGCAGCAAGTCGTTGGCATAGAAGTCGGTGTAGACCGATTCGCCCGACACAGGCTTGCGAAATTCCATGTTGATTTGTCCCGCAATCGCCTCGTATCCGTTCACCACCGACGATGCTCCCTTGGATATCTGTATGGATTCGAGCCAAGACGAAGGCGTGTAACTCCAGCCGTAAGTGGAAGCCAGGCCTCGCAGGACGGGAATGTTTTCTGCAAGCGTTTGCGTGTAGATGCCTGCCAGACCGAGCAACTGGATTTGCTTAGCGCCCGAAATAGCGTCGGTGTAGGCGACATTGGCCGCAGCGCTGTTTTCAAAGCTTTCCGACAGGGTGCAACAGGCCATTTTCGTCAATCCAGCACGGGTAATCGTTTCGGATTTTAACAGCGATGTGGAAGACAGAATCGTTCCGGTGCGAAAAGCGGAGACCAACACCTCGCCCAATTGGACTGTGCTGTCTGGCTTTGTTGCATCCTGCGCGTATGCTTGGAAAGCCAAAAACATGGACGCAACTATGAAACAGTGCCGAGTAAAAGAAATCATGACGTTTATCAAATTTTTCGACAAAGGTCGGGAAAAGCTGCTTGCCGGACAATACCATTTATATGGTATTTTCTTATATACACTACGCTCGGCTATAAATTACGTTATCAAATAATTGAAATTTCAAATTGAGAAGTGATTTCATTTTTTCTTCACATTCCCTGTTTTTAATTTTGTTCAGGCAACTGTCTATTGCAGTTGTAAATTTCAGAAAGCTATCATAATACTTACAAGATAAACAGTCTTTTTTTATAAATTTCCACAATCGTTTTATCAGGTTCAAATTCGGACTGTAGAAGGGCAAAAACAATAATTCGATTTTCAATTTTTCAGCTAATTCTCTGACTAATAAACAATGTTGATATTTAGCATTGTCAAGTATAATGCTTATCGGAATCGTTTCATCGCTAAACCTTTCCCTGATTT
>JAITHZ010000352.1 GCA_031279795.1 Bacteroidales bacterium | reverse complement strand
CATTGCGGTATAGCGTGGCATATTTTCTGCCTCGACAATTGATTGTAACTCCGATAATGTTTTTCCGAACAAACAGTTTTTTTGCATTTTATTTATTTAATGTCGCTTTTTAATCTATCTCAGGGTGCAACTATTTTTACTGTTTCGTTTTGCTGGTTGGCGCGAACAAGGTAAATGCCGGAACTTATTCCGTGTATGACTGCTTCTCCTGATACGGTTTCTGTATGGATATTTTGTTGTCCCAGCAAATCGTAAACCGACACCGACGAATTGTTGATGCCGGAAACAATCAAGGTGGAACCGTCAGCCGATACGGAAAATTTCTGTTTTTCGGTCGATTGTATGTCCGAAGTGCATTGTTCGGTGAAGGAAAATGACGAAGACACCGCGTTGGTATTGGTTTCCGCGCCGATATTTTCGTACTCAATCCCGCAGTAAGAGCCGTCGCCTTTTGCTCCGCTGAAAAACAGTCCGTAGCGTCCTGTTCCATGTATGCGAATGTCATTGAGAATCAAATTTCGGATGAATCGAGAAGCGCTGCCGATAAAAATTGCATCTTCTTTGGAGTCATACAGGTCGACATTGTAAATTTTGATGTTCTGCAAATCGTATTGCGAACTGCTGTTGATATGAACAGCGCCTTGCCGGTTTCCCCACAAATCGCCGGATTGTCCTCTGGTTCCACTTGCTGTGCCGCCTTTGTAAACGGAAATATTGTAAAATTCGCTGTATCCATCAGCGCTAAATTCCTTTCCTGAGAAATCGCAGGTAATGCGAAATCCGGCTTCCATTGGGTCAATAATCAGGCAATTATGTGCTTTATTCTGCTTTCCGCCAAAAAAGCCGAGACTCGAAGCCCGCCAATTATTTTCGGAAACGCTGTACCGGAAGGTATTGTTGTCGCACGAGCGGTCGGAGCGCGACCAGGTGGCCATGTCGTCGTCGCCGTTGTTACGGAAACTGCAATGTTCCACCACCGAATTGGCGCTGCCATAGCTGAGGTTGATACCATCGGCGTAGTTGTTGCGGAAACGGCAGCCGACAACCAGCAAGTTTGTTGTGCCGTCAATCCATGCGCCGCACTCAAAGTGTTCTGCCCAGACATTTCTGATAACGGAATTTGAGCCAAAGCTGCCCATCAAACCTTTTCCAACCTGGTAGGAAGAATTGCTGTCGTAATACCTTTTATTATTGACAGTATTGAGAAACAATCCGTCGATTACGATATTCGAGCTGTAGGTTTCGATGCCCCGCCGATTATGGGTAGACTTCTCGTCGGAGGATGCAGAGAAATAAATTTCGGTGTACCACATACCAGCGCCAATCAGCTTCGTGTCATTGCCAGAAATGGAAAGCCTGTATTCCGATTCATGCCGTCCGGCAGGAATATAAATGGTTTTTCCCGCATGTTGGGAAATAAACAGACTAAGCGAACCTTCACCGGAATATGCAACTTTATTTACATCGGGAATTGATTCGAACGTAACAGGTTCCGGCACGGGTTCCAGTTCCACAAAATCAATGGTGTAAGGCGTATTGTTGTCGTCGGCTTTGACTAATTTGAACACAGCTCCTGCCGGAATTTCGCTGTCCAACAGCAGATGCGTTTCGTCGAAGCGCATGCGGGGAAACTTTGTTGCGGAATCCGGCGTATTATCCGGATAAGGATTGCTCATTGTGCGCAGAAAATACTGCCACGCCCAATACGAATCAAGCGTGATGTGCTGCCGAAAAACGCCATTCACATACAGCGCCAGCGTGCCTTTCATGCCGACGCCAGCATTGTTGTCGGGCAACGAAAACCGGACGGTTAGTCCTCTTCCGGCTTCGCTGTTTGTCCACTGGACGTACGAACCACTGGCAATCAACTGGGTAGCCGATTGATTCGACGCTTCGCTCTGAAGGTCGGTTTGCGTGAACGATGGCGGCAGAAGAACGCCATCGGTTGTACATTTGTCCATTTCCGCTTCATAGCGCAGATATGGGCGGTCAAAATATCCCCGTTCAATTGCATCGTCGGGGAAAGTTACTGATTGCGCAATTGATTCTACTGCAAGTGCGCATAACAAAACTACTGTCGGGAAATTTCTTCTCATAACATTTTTATTTTTTAAATTTTGCATGTAAATGTACTGTTTTTTCCGACTTTAGCACGTACTATTTTGTTAAAATTCTATTATGCCAGAAGATTTATTTTTACAGGAAATATTGTGTCTATATTTTATCTATATATATTGTTTACCCGTTTTTTGTATATAATTGATTCTTAAAAATATTGCAAATAACAGAACAATATTTTTTCAATATTTTTTCAAACCTACCTGTTTCAAAAATTTCAACTACAAAAAACAGGTTAAAACCAACTGTCGTTTAACGGAGTTGAATTATCATCCTGCGGCTCACTGCTTTTGACCGCCAATGAGCCGTCGCCAACTTCGAGAATAATTTTTGAGCCATCAACAAACTTAGCTCCTGGGTAAACGGATTTGTCCCCTTGTTTTATACGTAAAACACAGATAAATTCTGATTCAACTGGCTGCGTTTCAACAGAAAAACCAATGTTTTTCAAGAGTGTTTCTGCTTGGCGTGGCGAGAGGTCGCGTACATCTGGAAGCTCAATCTGACGGCGGGAATATGCGTTGATCGTTAAATAAATCACTCTGCCTGATTTTACAGTGGAATTAGCCTGCGGCAACTGTTCACAAACTATTCCCCCTTTTTTGTCTTTCGTGTAGAGCGAATCGACGATTTCATAGCGAAGGTCTCTCGCTTCGAGGGAAGATGCTGCTTCGGCCACCGTAAATCCTTTTATATCAGGAACAACAACCGAATCCCCATGCCGTGTATAACTGTTTAACCACAGGAAAACAATGGTCAGCAACACGATTCCTGCAAGTAACATCAACAGGATATTTTTTACATAAATATTTGATATAAAAGACATTAATTTCATAATGAACATATTGAAGATTTGGCGTCAAAAGTAAGAAAAATACTTTGAACCGTGAAGTATTTTTCATGAAAAAGCTAAATTATTTCCAAAATAATTGCGGAATCAAAAATTATGCGTAACTTTGCACCTTGAATTTCTATTTAAATAATTTTCAACAATTAAGAAAAGCATGTATTTAACATCTGAAAAGAAAAAAGAAATCTTTGAAAAGTACGGGAAGACCAATACTGATAC
>JAITHZ010000331.1 GCA_031279795.1 Bacteroidales bacterium | reverse complement strand
CAGTGGAGTTTTGAAACCCTCATTTTTTCGAGCGCCATCAGTAGCTAATGACGCTCGAATGCTCTCTCCCTTATTCAGACGTATATGTTTTGCAGAAAAAACCTCATTTTCCCCTCATTTTCCTGACAAAACAACCTCAGTAGCCGCATAGAAGATATTTGCCCAAAACCTCATTACCTCATTATACCAACCGGATTGAACAATGAGGTAATGAGGTTTGTTTGAGAGGTCACATGGCTACTGAGGTTGTTTTGTTATTTGAATAAGGTAAAAATGAGGTTTTTACATCAATGAGATTTATTCGAAAAATACGACAAGTTACTTTGCGCCACTTCCGGAGGTCTGGAATTATGAATTACGAATTATCAATTCGCTATATTTCCCAAATCATAATTGGAATTGGCAAAATGCTTATTGGATTGATATGGTAAAATTGTTTAATCAATTTAATTATCAGCCACTTACAAAAGTGAAGACACAAAAAAAGAACCGCAAATTTGCGATTCTTTTCGTTTAGTTGCGGAGGAAGGACTCGAACCGACGACCTCCAGGTTATGAGCCTGGCGAGCTACCACTGCTCCACTCCGCGATATTGCGGTGCAAAGGTAATTCTTATTTTTGAATTGACAAATATTCTTGCGAATTTAACATTAAAATAACATTTGTACTGCATTTTTTACTCCAATTTTTCAATTTTATCCAGCCATATCTGGACTGATGCGTCGCTTGGCATACGCCAGTCTCCACGTGGTGAAAGACTTACGCTTCCTACTTTAGGCCCGTCGGGAAAGCAGGAACGCTTGAATTGCTGACTGAAAAAGCGTTTGAAAAATACGGTCATCCATTGAATGATTTTCTTGGATGAACATTGTGGAAACGCTTGTTGTGCCAAAAAGAAAATTTTCTCCGGAGAAAATCCCCAACGGATAAAATAATACAAGAAGAAATCATGCAACTCATAAGGGCCGAGTACTTCTTCCGTCTTCTGGATAATTTCGCCGCTTTTCGCCGCTGGCAAAAGTTCCGGACTGACTGGCGTATCCAGAATGTCCTGCAATACAGCGGCTACCGCTTGTGGCTGGACTTCTGCCGTTCGGGATATTAGATAGCGAATCAATGTTTTAGGAATAGATGCGTTTACTCCGTACATGGAAATATGGTCGCCACTGTATGTGCACCATCCAAGCGCCAGTTCCGATAAATCACCGGTTCCAACTACCAGTCCGCCTTCTTTGTTGGCAATATCCATCAGTAGTTGCGTTCGTTCGCGGGCTTGGGTATTTTCGTAGGTAATATCGTGGATGTCGGGGCTGTGGTTAATATCTTTAAAATGTTGTAAACAAGCAGGTTTTATGTCTATTTCTCGCAGTTGGACGCCAAGCGCTTTCGTCAGCAAGACTGCGTTGTTGTAGGTTCTTCCGGTTGTTCCAAAGCCGGGCATGGTAACGGCGATTATCTGCTCACGTGGCATGGACAGCTTGTCAAAAGTTTTTACGCACACCAGCAAGGCCAACGTGGAATCCAAGCCGCCGGAAACTCCCAGCGTCACTTTTTTTATTCCTGTGTGCAACAAACGTTTAGCCAGCCCGGATGTCTGAATGTTAAAAATTTCATCGCAGCGTTCGTTCAGCATCACTCCGCTCGGTACAAAAGGATGAGGCTCAATTCGCCGTGTCAGCTCTATGGAGTCAAATTCGTCTAACTGAAAAGAAACTGTTCGCGGCAATTGTTCGGGTGAAAAATTTCTAAAAAAGCTGTTGCATTTTTCCCTGTCGAAATGCAGTCGTTCGACGTCAATTTCTGAAACGGTTAATTCGTTTTCGAGCGAAAATCGGGCGCTTTCTTTCAAGAGTATGCCATTTTCGCAAATAAATCCACTGCCCGAAAAAACCAAATCGGTTGAAGATTCGCCCATCCCGCACGATGTATATGCGTATCCGGCGATGCAGCGCGCCGACTGCTGCACGACCAGTGAACGGCGGTAACTGTTTTTTGCGACTGTTTCGTTGCTGGCCGAAAGGTTAAACAGGATATTCGCCCCGTTCAGCGCCAGTTGCGACGAAGGAGGAGAAGGCTGCCACAAGTCTTCACAAATTTCCATGCCTACGCACACTTTTCCTGAACGCAACAGAATGTTGGCGCCGAAAGGAACTTTCTGTCCGCACAATTTGACTTCCGTTGCTGTTTCATCTGTAGCCGACGAAAACCATCGCTTTTCATAAAACTCACTGTAATTCGGAATGTGTGTCTTCGGAACAACTGCCAGCAATCTTCCTCCCTGAAAGGCGACAGCCGCATTGAACAGTCTTTCGCCCAAAAGCACTGGCATTCCAACAATTACCAGTAGAGGCAGATGGCATGTATTGTCACTCAGCCGCGCCATTTCCTCTTCGGCTGCAGTTATCAGCGTCTGCTGATAAAACAGGTCGCCGCAGGTGTAGGACGTAATGGCCAATTCAGGAAAACAGAGTATTTCAACATCCTGTTCCGCTGCTTCGTGAACGATGGTTTCCATCTCTTCTCTATTGTAGGCGCAATCGGCTACTTTCACTTTGGGGGTAGCTATTGCTATTTTTACAAATCCTGAGTACATAGTTAGTTAATTTTCTAGCATTTGGGTTTTTGAATTAATCGTACAGTATTTTTCATTCACATCAATCATTAAGGCTTGCCGATATGCCAAAACGAATGTGAAAAGGATTAACTGGATAATGCGGCAATGAAAAATAGTTGTTTCCGCCGACAAGGTTGTAAGCCATAACGAAGAAGCGTGTCTTTTTCAAATACATGTTGACGTAGGCGTTTAGCAGCGGGAAATTTCCGATTTTTACTTCATCCTGCAAATGAAACTGCATCGTAGCCGGTTGATAGGCAGGCGCATAGTAGCGTGTATGAAACCTGACGTCGGCTCCGAGTTGTACTTGCAGTACTTTTACTACCTTAAACCACAGGTAGGCGTTGCTGAAAACGCTGAAATCTGGCAATGGCAGAATCTCTTTGTTGGATGATGTCTGATATGCCAGTTCATTGTCCCAGTGCAGGATTCCGAAACGGAAATTCTGATTCAGCCTTGCCGACAGCACTTGAATGTTTTCGCTTGCTTGCGCAGGCAATGCGTTTTTGTCAAAATAAATATAGTTTTGCAGATTCTCAACGCCAACGTCGAGTTTCAAATTCCGATTTGGAAGGGAAAAAACACCTCCCAGTCGTACTTGCCGTTGGTTGTTCAGCGGTTTGTCCCACCAGAAGAAATTGGAATGGTAACGTTCTTCGTAGAATGTTGGCGTAAGGTTGTATATATGTCCATAAGCTTGCAGCTCAACCGTGTCTTTCCAGAGCCGGAAGCGTGTCCGGATATTTCCCGACAGTTTGAATTGCCCCAAATCGGCGCCAACAATGCCCATTTCGCCGCGAAAATCGTAGGTGAGCAATGTCCCGTGTCGTTTCGACAGTTCCGCGCCGGCATACAGGGCAGTTTCCTTATGGATAGAAGCTGGCAGCGGCGTCCACAGCGTATCGGTCGGTTGGGCGTTCATCAGGCGAAAATTACGAAACTCATGTTCCAGAAAAACGCTCAATCCTGCTTTGGCATATTTGTTGAAACCTTCAAGCAGCGATATTCCCAGCGTATTTCTCATATAATAATAACGGGTAGAATCGTTTGTGGCCAGTTTGTTTAAATACAGATTTGGATAATAGTCGCGGGGAATGCTTTTTGTCGTAAAATCGCGAGAATCAAAGCCATAATTGAATGTATGAATAAAACTGGTGACAGGCACAAACTCTTCGGTTTTAGTTTTCGCCTGAAAGTGGGCGCCGATCGTATCTTCCTTGTCTTCAAATACTTTTCCTTTCAGGACAAGGTCGGAAGTTAGCGCGTCAATCTGGTTGACCGCCGCTGTCTGTGTGGAATCGTTTACCTTTCGGTAAAAGCCAACGTTGTAGCGATGCGTCAGGTAATACTGCCTGTCCTTGATGCTGCTTCCTGCGTCGGTAAAATGAACGGGGATCTCCTTCGAGCCAACCGGACGTTTTGTTCCGGAAACAGCTTCGGGATTAGAAATAAAACGGTCATCGGAAATACCTCCGTTTTCGAAATTGCTGATGTCGTCGATCCCGACAAATGCATGCAGTACATACTTGTCGGAAAGGTAACTGGTAAAGAATACAAAATCGGTTTGCTTAATCGCCTGACCCTGATAAAACCCGCGTGCATACACATAATCGAAGTTCGTACCAACGTTCCACTTTTTGTTGATATTGGCAGTGAAAATTCCGCTGATTCGTTCTTCTTTGCGCAGCGAACTTCCGGCAAAAGTGTATGTCAGTCGCGTATAAGGTATTTTTGTGTTTACAAAGTCGAAATTATCGGGGCGAATAATAAACGGATGAAACCCATTGATAAAAATAAATCGGTGTGCATCGCTGCGGTCAAAAAATATTTTAGATTGCCCTGGCTGCATCAGGTTTCCTGTGTAGCCGTATGCTGTAGTGAATCCGTCGGGAATGTTTCGGTTCTGGAAATTCAGCATGATGGTATCGAATGGCGCTGGAGAAACGTGTCCCAAGCGTTCCGATATTTTCCATGAGACAATCGGAATTGGGTCATTTTCCGTTTGTGCGTTCAACTGCATCACCGGAATCATTAAACCTGCTGTTAACGTTAAGAAAAGGATGTACTTTTTCATTGCGGGGCAAAATTACAGGAAAGTGTCGAAATTTCCAAGCGCGTGACAATGAAAAAAGTTTTTTTACAGAGGAAAGATAGATACAAGCAGTTAAAAAAAAGACACATCGCCCAAAATGGGTGTGCGTCTCGCAACGTGACCCCGACAGGACTCAAACCTGTGACCTTCAGAACCGGAATCTGACGTTCTATTCACTAAACTACGGGGCCGGTTTTCGGACGCAAAGGTAATCATTATCTTCATCACTGCAATGATTCCGGTAAAATTTTGTTCAGTTTGATCATTTTTTTTCAAGAAGCACAACATTCTCTACATGATGGGTATGCGGGAACATGTCAACCGGCTGTATTTTCGTCACACAATATGTTTTGCTCAGCAAATTCAGGTCGCGAGCCTGTGTTGCCGGATTGCAGCTGACATACACAATGCGGTGTGGCGCAGCAAACAAAATTGCCTGAATAACATCGGCATGCATGCCTGCTCGTGGCGGGTCGGCGATGATAACATCTGGATGCCCATGCTGACTGATAAACTCGCTGTTCAGCAAGTCTTTCATGTCGCCAGCATAAAAAGCGGTATTGGTGATTTGGTTGATTGCTGAATTTTGCCGCGCATCTTCAACAGCTTCGGGAACGTATTCTATCCCAATGACTTGCCGTGCCATTCTTGCCAGAAAGCAAGCTATTGTACCAGCTCCAGTGTACAGGTCGTAAATCAGTTCGTTACCGGAAAGGGCTGCAAAATCACGGACTATGCCATACAGACGACTGGCCTGGTCGCTGTTGGTCTGGTAAAACGTTTTCGCTCCGATTTTGAACCGCAGTCCTTCCATCTGTTCATATATGCAGTCATTTCCCTTAAAAACAAATACTTCCCTGTCGGTAATCGTGTCATTGGCTTTGGTGTTAACGATGTACAGCAATGAAGACAGTTGAGGAAATGTATCGGCAATATGCTGTAAAAGAATCTGTATTTTTTCTGCGTCATGTTCAAAAAAAACGACAACAAGCATCACTTCGCCAGTGGTTGATGTACGAATGATGATGTTTCGCATCAATCCACACTGATTGCGCAAATTGAAAAACGAATAGTTGTGCGTTAAACAAAAAGCTTTTATTTCCAGCCGAATTTGGTTCGAAACATCGTCTTGCAACCAGCATTTGTTGATGTCGAGCACTTTGTCGAACATGCCGGGTATATGAAAACCGAGCGCTTCCATGTTGTGGAACAATTCCTGTGATTGCACTTCCGTTTCGGTGAGCCAGCGTTTATCGGAAAACGTAAATTCGAGTTTATTGCGGTAAAAGCAAGTCTTTGCAGAACCCAGTATCTGAGAAACCGGAGGAAGTTCAATCTGGCCGATGCGCTCCAGAGTGTCGATCACCTGCTGTTGTTTGTAGCGAAGCTGTTCGGAATACGGCAAATGTTGCCACTTGCAACCTCCGCACACACCGAAATGCTCGCAGAAAGGTGTTTCCCTGCAATCGGAAAGACGATGAAAACGAATAACTTTTCCTTCGGCATAACGGTTTTTCTTGCGAACAATCTGCAAATCGACCACATCGCCTGGAACGACATAAGGTACGAATATCACCAGACCCTCCGTTCTGGCAATGGCTTTGCCTTCGGCGGCGATCCCTGTTATGGCAATTTGCTCAAGCGGTGGCAATATTTTTTTCTTCTGTGACACTATCTTTTTATTTTTTAGATTAATTCAATAAAACATATCTGTGAAAATCCGTCGGGTCTGCATTAAAACTTCTCCGGTTCAATTTCTTCCGCGACGTCCTCCTCCGTCGGGTCTGCGACCATCATCCCAGCGGCGTTCTTGCTGGAAGTCGTTTTCTGTCAAAGAGCTTGATTTGGGGAAAACTTTGAACTTATATATGAAACTGCATACGAAATAGCTTGGAATCACGTTGTTCATCTCCGTACGAAATCCGTTGGTTGTGGCCGAAGCCGAGATGTTGTTCCGATTTTGCAGCATGTCGTATACCTGCACTTTGAGCGAACCCGAACCGTGTTTTTTATTGAAAATTTGTTTGGAGATGGCGGCATTCCACATCGTTTCCGGAACGTTGTAGGCCGACGATGTTGCATAGCCGCTTCGTTTTATATAGTTTATATCGCTGTCAATGGTAAAATTATGTGGAAGGTACCAGATGGTTCCGCCTCCGAGTCCCCAGCTTACGGGACGTTGATTTTTATCGGGTTGCAGCGAATAGGAAACATCGCTGAAATTAACGGAAGCGTTCAGGCGGAAGTCAAAAAGTTCGGAACGGTAATTGATGCTGGCATTGTCCATGATGGAAAAGTTCTTTTGCAGGTTTTCCTGTTTTTCGTTCCGCTCATAAACCACACCGTAGCGATTGCTGTATGCGAGACGGAGAAAGTTATTTACCGTAAATCGTTTGTTTTTCAACGGTATATTGAACATGCCCATGAGTTGTGTGTTCCAGTTTCCGTTGACGTTTTCATACATTGTCAGGCGGATTCCGTCGTCCTGCATGTTGGTGACTGCCGTGATGTCGTTGAATGACAGGTTGCCGTTGAAATTGATATTATACATCAGCTGCGATTCCTGCACGTATTTGCTGAAGCGGACGTTCAGCGAATTGCTGTATCCGGGTTTCAGACCCGGGTTCCCCTGTACCCAGTTTGTGGGGCGGCTTTTGTCAATAAAGTCTCGGAGCTGAGTTGCCGATGGTTGGTTGGTTTCGCCTTCGTAATCAATGCGCAGGTTGCTCCGTTGTCCAAAGATGTAATTGAAATTTACGACTGGCGAAAAATTCACGACATCCTGTTTGATGGACGAAACAAGCGAATCGCCCATAAGATTGGCCAGACGACTGTCGTAGTGATACGGCAGCTCGAAGAGGTTGCCGCTCGAAGGTTGCCACGTTTCGTTTGTCGAGTTTGACGGGTCGACATTAAAACCGACGGTAACATTGTATTTCTGTCGCACGGCTTTAAAGCTCAGTCCGATGCGTTGTTCTGTTGCGTCGCGAACGGTGCTGCGGCTAAGGCTGTCGTTGCGCAGAGCGAGTGTCTCGGCGGACTTCAGGTCGAATGTGCTGTTGATGCTTTTGGTGTCGAAATAGGAATAACGGTATAGAGCCTGGATGAAGTTATTTTTTCCGACTGGCTCTACCCAGGAAACAGTAGCTCGGTAGTTGTTTGAGTTATCGTCGTTTTCTTTGCGTTGATTCAAATTGTTCAACGTTGAGGCTGCGTCGTAAATGACGTCCGTTTTACTTTTTTCCCACGAATAACTGTCGTTGAATGATCCGCGCAGGTTGATGCTGAACACGCGGCCGGTTTTTTGAAAGCGGTGTGCAAAATCCACTCTTCCACCCAGATTGTAGCCGCTGCCTTCGGTGTTGGCCTGGGATTCGGTAGCAAAGATCCGACTCATGTCGACATAATTACTGCGCGTCAACATGTCGTTTTCCGTGCTGTGGCTGCTGTTGAATCCCATATTCGGACGGAAAGTCAACGTATTCAGTGTATCGGGTTTCCATTCCAGTGTAAAGTTGATACCAATGTTGTTGGATACATAATTGGTTCGGGTATTCGTGGAATCCATCTGCGAACGGCTCTGCGACAGGGTTGTCTGTTCGACTCTGCTGATGGAAAGGCGGTCGCGGTTGTCATAGCGTACATCGCCGTTGAGCGAGAGTTTCGGCGAAAACTCCCTGTTCAGGCTGAGCATGAAATTGGTCGTTTCGGAAACGCCGCCGCCACCGCCGCCACGCCGCATGCGCATTCCCCCGAAACGGTTTGCTCCCAAATCGGCAGCCCCCATGTTGTTGTTGTTGTTTGTTCCGAGAATCAGCGTATAGCGGTCGCTGTTTTTCATGTGGTTTACAAATGCGCCGGCCTGATACCGTATTTCGTTATTAATGTTGAGGTCAGATCCAGCGCCTATCAGCACGTTGCCCATCGTTCCCTGCCTCATTCCCTGCCGTATCGACAGATTGATGATCGTTTCCTCTTCGCCGTCGTCAAATCCGGTCATTCGCGCCATATCCGACTTCCGATCGTATACCTGGAGCTTTTCCACCATCTCGGCCGGAAGATTTTTCATCGCAACTTGCGGATCGTCGGAAAAGAAATCTTTGCCATCGACCAGAAATTTTTTCACTTCCTTGCCGTTTACCGTTACTTTACCGTCGGTTACTTCTACGCCGGCGCCCGACATTTTCTTCAACAAGTCTTCCACCACTGCGTTTTCGGGCGTTTTAAACGCTGCGGCATTGTATTCGACCGTGTCGTTCTTCACTACCACGCTTGCAACCTGCCCTACAACCACTGCTTCTGCCAGCATCAGGGCGTCGGGGCGTAAAAGAATTTCTGGCAATGCGAGATCGTTTTTTCCAACCGCCAACGCCTGCGTGTGCGTTTTGAAGCCCAAGTAGCTAATTTGAAGCGCATAATTTCCCTGTGCTACATTGCGGAGGGAAAACGTGCCGTCGTTGCCAGTCAGTACACCGGCTTTCAGCACACTGTCTGGCAACTGCAACAGTCGCACGGTTGCCTGAGAGACTGCTTCCTGCGTTGGGCTTTCTTTAACAAGACCTGTTATCGTGGCGCGTTGTGAGCCGGATTGTGCATTCAGCAATAAAGTACTGAATAATAAGATAATTATGAAGAAAATGGATTGATTCATTTTTTGTTGTTTTTGAATATTTTGTATATTCAGACTGCAAAGAAACGAAAAGGTTTAAAATTAGTTGAGAGTTGAGAGTGTTTTCAATTAAAAATTACGAATTACTAATTAGAGCGGCGTAGGGGCGCTATTTATCGCGCTCTCCATGACTTGATAGTTGAGAATTGCATGTCGACAGGTTGTCATATTTTCATGTCTTAGCCAGCAATTTTTGTCCGATGCGGCAAAATATGCATTTCTTTTTTTCACAATATTCTTGTTTTAGCTGGATAAGCGCTTGCGAATCGGCGGCGGTATTTATGGTCAGGCCGCATTCCTGCCATTCTTTTGTAATATGATTTTGTTCTGCGGGTAAGTTTTCCAGTAATTTCAGCGCCTTTTCTGTAAATTCACGCTGGTGATTGCTGTTGCCATACGAAAAAAATGCAGGGGCAACGACGTTAATCAACAGACTGTCGATCATTTTTTCTCCTAATTGTTTTTTTGAAGTCGACGAAGGTTTACCAAAATTGTAATGTGTTTCCCAATACGGGGAGGGATTGACTTTGAAGAGCTTGGATAATTCAGTTGGATTGGTTGCTGCTAATATTTTAGAAAACAGTCCGGTAGTCGAACGATAGATGGCGGCGAATTGTGCAATTTTTATTTCCGGAAAATTTGTCGGTCTCAGTCGGTACCATTTCCACGAGCAGTGGTCAATTTCTTTCAACTGGTATTTTTGCTGCAAAAACTGGTATTCATCTTTCAGGCTGAGAAAATACGCATCGTCACAGTCGGCAGACAGCAAGCCGGACTGCCCGAACAGCAGGGCTTCTACCTGATGCGGTGAATCACTGTGTTTCAGAATAATCTGGAAAGGCAGACTGCGAGCTAACCGTTCAAATGCATCGCCATTGACGCCAACGCCAAAATAGTGCGCCAGTGTGATGTAAAACGTTTCTTCCCAGTTGTTTTTGCATTGATGGAGTAAGTGCTGTATCCGGCTGACTTTCTGTTCCAGCCGTTCAGTCTGTAAGACGTCCATCCAGGCGGAAAGAAACAGCGTCGGAATTTCATGCAATCGCAACGAGCAGGAAATAGGCGCGTCGGAATGAAGCAGATAGGCGTAATGCTGTTCAATTGTGTCGGGATATGGCAGGAGCAGTTGAGGAATTGCTTCGCCGTTTTGCCTGTAAATAATTGCGTCCTCCTGCTTTATGACGTGTAAAATAACCGTATCATAAATTGACATGTCTCCGTGATGGTGTTTGAACCAGTCGGATGCTGCGGTGTGAATCTCCACATTTCCTGCCCAGACTGTGTGGCCAATTCGTATTTTGGCATTGAAAAAATCGGGGCCGGCATTAAGGTTTTGGGTTCCCGGGTCAATTATTTCCAACGGTTCGCCGGATGTTGTCGTCAGTGAGTTTGCATCGAACAGGCGGTGTTTCCAAATATAGTACAGCAATCGTTCCATCATGTTGCTTGATTAATTCTTTTCTTCCAAGTGCAACAAGTGGTTGACTGCTACCCTGATTTCGTAGTAAGAAAAGTCGTCGCCCAATTTTTGTTTAATTTCCGACAAGGTTGCGCCTTCTTCGTTTTCGAGCAATGGCAGAATTACCTGTGCTTTTTTTTCCGACAGCAATTCTTCAACAGCTATTTCGCCAGTCAGCACATGCGACGCAAGATGTCCTTCAATGGTGCTTTGAGCGAGGTTTCGTTCCTGTGCAATCGTTTCAATGTCATATCCTTTGCGAAACAGTTCTAGTGTCAATCGGTATGATTCACCTTTTGGCAGCCTTTTTGTTTCTGACGTAGTTGGTTTTGCGGTATCCGCAGTTTCCACTTTCTTTTCGAATTCAATCTTTTTGAATTCAATATCTTTCGTCAAAGAAATATCTTCAAAGGAAATTTTCTTAAACCGTGTCAGCGCCTCAATAAATCCTTGCCGGATCATTCGCGCTGCCAGTAAATAATGCTTCACTTTTGAGGTGGATGCTAATTTCTTTAAATGATCATCAAGCGGTTTCAACATGTGATCAGTGATATCGTTGTAGAAATAAAGCGCCGCTTTACCCACACGTTCTTTTATGGCAGCAATATTTCTGGTTTGGATGTATTCGTCGAGCAAGCGGCTGAGCTGTATCTGAAACTTTTTTGCAATTTCCTGCTGTTCATTTATTTTTCTTTTGATTGACAAAGCCAGTGCAAGCGCTTCATCCTGATTGGGCAATGTTTTTTCTGAAACCAGTTCCGTAAATGAATGGCTTAACGTCAACAGCTGTTTCCAATCGAAGGTGCGAATCAGTTTTTCTCGCAGATATCTTGGTTTTTCGATAGACAGAATTTGTTTTAAGTCGTGAATCGGTCTTTCCTGACGGGCAAATCGAATTATTTCGGGGTCGGTTTTGATGCTTTCGGGCGTAATTTTCGATTGAAGTACGATGCCTTTGAGCGTTGTGCAACGACTCAGCGCTACATACACCTGTCCTGCGGCAAAGGCGTCTCCGGCGTCGATCACGGCATGTTCAAAGGTCAATCCCTGACTTTTATGGATGGTTATTGCCCATGCCAGACGGATGGGAAGCTGCGTGAAAGAGCCCAGTTCTTCTTCTTCAATCTGATTGGTTTCTTTGTTCAGTGTATAGCGAACGTTTTTCCAGGTTTCCGCCTCCAGTTCAATCTCCAATCCGGAACCCGACAGACTGACCGTCACTTTTTCGTCGTTCACCTCCGATACAACGCCCAGTTTGCCGTTGTAGTAGCGGCGTTCTTCGCCGACGTCGTTTTTTACGAACATCACTTGCGCTCCCTTCTTCAGTGTGAGTTCAATATCTGTAGGGAACGATGTTTCCAGAAAATTACCTGTCGTTTTGCCGGTGAATTTATGCGTTTTGCCGGAAAGTTTTCCCAGTTCTGCCTGATTAATCCGGTCGGCTTTATGGTTATGTGTGGAAAGTATTACATAATTCTTGTTTTTGGGAATAACAAATGTGGGATTGTAACGGGTATTCAACTGTTGCAGTATCGGGGCTGATACAGTGTTATTTCTGACGCTGTTCAATATGTCGATGAAAGTCTGTTCGTTTTGCCGGTAAATTTTTTTCAGTTCGATATACAGCGGTGGCGATTTTTCGATGGCTTTGGCGTGAAAGAAAAACGGTGTTCGGTAGTAGCGTCCCAGCGTGACCCATTCTTCGTTTTGTACCACGGGCGGCAACTGAAACAGATCGCCGATGTACAGCATTTGTACCCCGCCAAACGGCAGGAGGCTTCGCCGGAAATGCCGCAGAGAAACGTCGATGGAGTCCAGTACGTCGGCTCGCAACATGCTGACTTCGTCGATTATAAGCAGTTCCAGTTCGCGAAGCAGATTGATCTTGTTTTTGTGCATTTTGAAGTGATGCGACAGTTTTTTTACTCCCACTCCATCGCTGTCGGGAATATAGGGCTCAAAGGGAAGCTGAAACAGTGAATGGATGGTCGTGCCGCCGGCATTGACGGCTGCTACGCCGGTTGGAGCTGCCACAATTGTATTTTTGGCTGTATTGTCGCGAATATATCGCAAAAAAGTCGTTTTTCCTGTCCCTGCTTTTCCGGTCAGGAACAGCGATTGAGAGGTGCTGTTTACTAAATCTGCTGCCAGTTTGAATACTTCGTTTTGTTGGTCCATAATTTTCATTTTGTCATACTCTGTGATAACGACATGCAAAGATGATAAAAATTATGCTGATTAACTTCATTCAAGCATAAAAAATTTAAATTGCAGACACAGAAATTTAAACTGACAGTTTGTAATCAATTACGAATTACGAATTACCGAGAATTCGTAATTTCAGACCTTCGGAAGTGGCGCAAACTAACTTGTCTCATTTTCGAATAAATCTGCTTCATTTACGTTATCCGTGTTCTCTCAACCTTATTTCCCCAAGCCCCTTAGTAGCCATGTATACCAGCAGTTCTCCATCCCGTATTTTATGTTTTTTAATTTAATAAGGGAGAGAGTATTCGAGAGCACTTAGCTACTAAGGGCGCTCGAAAAAATGAGGGTTTTCAAAACTCCACAGAAATCATAATAAATAAATTGCTGTATTCCAGATGTTTGATTTTGCGACAGTAATATATTACGATATGTTTTTTACAAAACCTTGTGTATTAGGAATCAAATGTACGCTACTTCCTAAGGTCTGAATTTTTTATTTTTTATTTGTAATTCGTAATTAAAAAATTATCTTTGCATCCGTAAATAAATGAAAGCAGCATGGAATACATCAAAAGAGAGATTGATAAAAGTTTGGCAGCATGGAAAAATGCCGCACAGCACAAGCCCTTGCTGTTGCGCGGGGCGAGGCGGGTTGGCAAGTCGTCGTCGGTGCGGGAACTCGGCAAGCAGTTTGAGTATTTTCTCGAAATAAATTTCGAAAACAACGAATACACAGAAGCGAAAAAAGTCTTTGAACAATCCCTGTCGTACAAAATGATTGCCGACGCACTTTATACGATGTTCGGAATATCTCTTGAAGCAGGGAAAACGCTCCTGTTTCTGGACGAAATTCAGTCGTGTGCCGATGCCATTTCCGCCTTGCGTTTCTTTTACGAAGAAATGCCCGAACTGCACGTTATTGTTGCGGATTCGTTCCTTGAATTTGATTTGGAAGAATTGCCCTCATACGATGTTGACAGAATTACTTTGCGGTTTATGTATCCGCTTTCGTTCAGCGAATACTTGGGTGCATTGAAAATGGAACACCTGTCGGAAGCCATCAAAGCGGCGAGTTCCGAAAATCCGCTTTCGGAAGACTTGCATCACACGGCGTTAAAGCATCTGATCAATCACATTGCTATTGGCGGAATGCCCGAAGTGGTTGCGGCTTACGCGCAGGGCGGAACCCTGGCCGAATGCATGCTGATTCTCGACAGTTTGATGCGTTCCTATTACGACGATTTTGCAAAATACCAGCAAAAAATATCCCCCTCGCTCCTTCGTCGAACCTTGAAGTCAATAGCAAAACAGACAGGAAACCGGTTTAATTATTCCGAAATATTGCGTGAAGTACGCTACGAAACACTCAAGCAAAGCGTCGAATGGCTGGTTTTTGCAGGATTGGCGTATCCGCTGAATATGACCGGCGGCAACGGCCTCCCGCTTGGAGCTGAGATCAATCAAAAATTCTGCCGTTTTTTGATTTTCGACACCGGAGTAATGCTCCGAATTTTAGGCGAAAATATTTCCGACATCCTGTTGGCCGAAAAGTTCGAACAAATCAATAAAGGCAATGTAGTAGAACTGTTCGTTGGATTGGAACTGCTCAAAAACGCACCCCCCAATCTCGCCGGCGAACTCTACTACTGGCTACGCAACATCCGCAACAGCCACGCACAGGTGGATTTTCTGATACAAAAAAACAGTAAAATTGTTCCGATAGAAGTAAAATCCGGCACAACCGGCAAAATGCAGAGTTTGAATCTGTTTATGAAAGAAAAGCAGTCGCTGTACGGCATCCGCACTTCGCTCGAAAACTTTGCTGAATACAACAAAATAAAAGTTTATCCCCTGTATGCAATTGGAATTCTTGCCAATTACGAATTACGAATTGCCGCCAACCCGTAATTCGTAATTC
>JAITHZ010000287.1 GCA_031279795.1 Bacteroidales bacterium | reverse complement strand
GTGATTTCCGACGAACAGTCGGCGCTGTCCGACAGTTTTCAGGATAACCTGCTGGCTCCGCCGGTTTATACACGACCGTCCGAATATAACGGATGGAAAACACCGGAAATACTTCTGTCGGGACATGAACAAAAAATCCGTGAGTGGGAACTGCAACAGGCTTTAGAACGTACGCAGCAACTACGGCCAGACTTAATGACAAATGATACCCTGTACAAGGAAATGCACTGATTTTTATAAAACTTTCTACTCATAATAATACAGTGCGTTTTTTGGCAAGGATTTTGTTATGATCAATTAGTTCAGTATAATTATCAATAAATGTAACCATAAAAAGAAATTATGACATTCGATAAATTTACAATAAAGTCCCAAGAAGCCGTCCAGAAAGCAGTCAATACAACAGCAGCCAATGGTCAGCAGGCCGTAGAAGCGTTGCATCTGCTGCGAGGAGTGATGGAAGAAGGCGAGGAGGTGATTGGGTTTCTGTTTCAAAAACTGGGCATCAATTCACAAAGGGTTTCAATAGCTATTGGCCAGAAAATTGCTTCCCTCCCGAAAGTCTCCAACAATGGAAGCGAACCCTATTTGAGTCGCGAAGCAAGCGTCGTTTTACAGAAAGCGATTGATTACGCCTCAAAAATGAACGATTCCTTCGTTTCGTTGGAACACATGCTGCTGGCCCTGCTTACCGAAAAGAGCGATGCTTCGACGATATTGAAAGATTCCGGCGTTGGCGAAAAAGAACTGTTGCGAGCAATAACCGAACTGCGCAAGGGCGCAAATGTAAAATCCGCATCGGCAGAAGACACCTACAATTCGCTGAACAAGTATGCAATAAATATGAACGAACGCGCACGGTCGGGAAAACTTGACCCAGTAATCGGACGAGACGACGAAATCCGCCGTGTACTCCAGATACTAAGCCGCCGCACCAAAAACAACCCAATTCTGATTGGCGAACCAGGCGTTGGGAAAACCGCCATAGCCGAAGGTCTGGCACATCGGATAGTACGTGGCGATGTGCCGGAAAACCTCAAATCCAAGCAAATATTCTCCCTCGACATGGGCGCGTTGATTGCCGGCGCCAAGTACCAAGGCGAGTTTGAAGAACGTCTAAAATCGGTTATAACCGAAGTAATCAAGTCCGAGGGCGAAGTCGTACTGTTCATCGACGAAATACACACGCTGGTAGGCGCTGGCAAAAGCGAAGGAGCAATGGATGCTGCCAACATCCTGAAACCGGCGCTGGCACGGGGTGAACTGCGGACAATTGGCGCAACGACACTCAACGAATACCAAAAATATTTTGAGAAGGATAAAGCGCTGGAACGACGCTTCCAAACGGTAAATGTGGACGAACCCGACGAATTGAGCGCCATATCTATCCTGCGTGGATTGAAGGAACGTTATGAAAATCATCATAAAGTCCGCATCAAAGACGACGCCATCATTGCCGCCGTACAACTGTCGAGCCGTTATATCACCGACCGTTTCCTGCCCGACAAAGCAATTGACCTGATTGACGAAGCAGCAGCCAAACTGCGTCTCGAAGTGGATTCACTTCCGCAGGAACTCGACGAAATCAGCCGTCGAATCAAGCAGCTGGAAATTGAACGTGAAGCCATCAAACGCGAAAACGATCACTCGAAACTGGAACAGCTAAATCGCATGATCGCCGACCTCAAGGAAGAAGAAAACGAACAGCGGGCAAAATGGCAGGCAGAAAAGGAAATTGTCAATAAAATACAGCAAAACAAGGTTGAATATGAAAACTTGAAATTTCAGGCCGACAGAGCCGAACGTGAAGGCGATTATGGTCTGGTAGCAGAAATTCGTTACGGGAAACTGAAAGGAATCGAAGAAGAAAACCGGCAGCTCGAAGCGAAACTGCAGGAATTGCAGGCATCGGGCAAGGCAATGATTAAGGAAGAAGTTGATTCGGAAGATGTTGCCGACATTGTTTCGCGCTGGACAGGTATTCCGATCACTAAAATGCTGCAGTCGGAAAAAGAAAAGCTGCTGTTTCTCGAAGCTGAACTTCATCAGCGGGTGGTAGGCCAGAACGACGCCATAGAAGCCGTCGCCGACGCTGTCCGCCGAAGCCGGAGCGGACTGCAAGATCCGAAACGCCCCATTGGTTCGTTTATTTTCATGGGAACAACCGGCGTAGGCAAAACCGAACTGGCCAGAGCGCTGGCCGAGATTCTTTTCGACGACGAAAACATGATGACGCGGATTGACATGAGCGAATATCAGGAAAAATTCAGCGTCACTCGACTGATAGGCTCACCTCCCGGATACGTGGGATACGAAGAAGGTGGCCAACTGACCGAAGCAATTCGACGAAAACCCTACTCCGTAGTGCTGTTCGACGAAATAGAAAAGGCGCACCCAGACGTATTCAACGTTTTGCTGCAGGTACTGGACGACGGTCGCCTGACCGACAACAAAGGCCGCGTAGCAAACTTCAAAAACACGATCATCATCATGACGTCCAATTTGGGATCATTGCTGATTCGCGAAAATTTTGAACAACTGAACGATTCCAACCGCGAACAGATCATCGAACGAACACGACAAGAAGCGATGAACTTGCTGAAACAGACCATTCGTCCTGAATTTTTGAACCGGATTGACGAAATCATCATGTTCAGTCCCTTGTCACGCGACGAAATCAAACAGGTGGTAACCATTCAGTTGAACAACATAAAACGTATACTGAAAGGGAGCGACATTCAGCTGGATTTTACCGACGCTGCCTTGAATTATATTGCCCAAGAAGGTTATGACCCCGAATTTGGCGCCCGTCCGGTGAAACGCATCATCCAGCGTTGCGTGCTGAACGAACTGTCGAAATCCATTCTCAGCGAAAAAATTGACCGCTCAAAGCCAATTGTCGTGGATTGTTTGGGCGAAAAGCTGGTTTTCAAAAATTAATTACGAATATTACGAATTG
>JAITHZ010000255.1 GCA_031279795.1 Bacteroidales bacterium | reverse complement strand
TTGCGTCATTGTGTATTGACATTATCTGTTGTTTTTATTTTTAATTAAATATATTTACTTATGTTTCGTGGCAAATCAGGGCATATTTCCCAAACATAAAATATGCTGCGGGACAAAATTACAACAAAGATTTCAGAACTCCAAACGGGTTTTGCAGGTGCGCCAAATAAACCTGTAACAGCGAATTACGAGTTTCGTAATTCGTAATAAAATGAGGTAATGAAGTTTTAGTTGCGCTGTAATTAACTGCTACTTAGGTTGTCCGCCAACAGATTCTATGTATTTTTTCTGTTCTTCAAGACACTGATCTTCAAGAAGAGAAATGCGTTTATACAGGTTGTGAATCTCTTGGTTCAACGAATCTTTCTGTTCAGGGCAATCGCAATTCAAGTCAAGATAGGTTTGCAGCAGATTTACGAAATCATTTCCGACAAGTTGGAAATAGTCATTCAATTTCTGGTGAAAAGCTTCTGCTTTCTTGCTTGGCTTCAAAAGCGCAAGAGTTTGCTGACTGCCGGCGACTACGTTTTTTAACTGTTCGGCTTTGCCACTGCCGAAATCAAACTCTTTTTCGCCTCTTTCATGTTTTGTTTTGATTTCGCCCTGCTGGAACTGTGTGTAATAATATTCAAAATCTTTACTTACATGATAATACAGCGATGCTGCTGTTTCGTTGTAGGCATATTCGCTTCGGTTGCTGCATGCAGCCAATAGCGCTATTCCAGTAATTGTCACCAAGATTTTTACTGTTCTTTTTGGTTTCATTTTTTTAATTTAATTTATAATTTCAAAAAAAATAGTTGTTCCGTCTTCATCTTTATCGTGCGCCTTTCAGAGCAGCCTGTCCGCTAAGGATGTCCAGCAATTCGCTTGTGATGGCCTGCTGCCGCGACTTGTTGTATTGTATCCGGAGTTCATCCAGCAAATCGGACGCATTGTCGGTAGCCACTTGCATAGCCATAGTTCGTGCAGCATGTTCGGCGGTGGAAGAATCAAGCAGAGCGGCAAAAAGCTGGGAACACAGCGACTTTGGCAACAAGGAGGCAATGACCGACGCCTTGTCGGGTTCAACAATATAGTTGATGTTGGGAGTGTTAGTTTCAGGAATTGCTGGCAACAACACCGGCAGAAACTGTTCTGTACGCAACTGCTGCACGGCCGTATTTTTGAAATGGCTGTAAATCAGTTTCACTTCGTCAATCTGCCTGTCGAGGAAGTCCGTCATCAACTGTTCGGCGACGGTTTTTATTTCCTTAAACGAAGGTTCGTCAATCAGCTGGCTGTATTCGCCTTTCGGCTTGAGTCCCTTACGTACAACGGCGTCGTATATTTTTTTTCCTATGGGATAAATGTGAATATGTTCCTGCTCAATGGATGAATATGAACGCATTTCCTGTTCGAGCAACCGGATAGCATTTGCATTGAAAGCGCCGCACAGGTTCGAATTTGATGAAAAAACTACCAGTGCGACAGCCTTCACTTCGCGTTTTGCTGCAAAAGGAGAGGAAAAATCCATTTCGAACGACAGGAAACTTTGCACTATTTCCGTCAAGCGCAATTGATAGGGGCGAAAACGTTCCATACGCCCCTGCGCTTTCCGCAGTTTTGCCGAGGCAATCATCTTCATTGCGCTGGTTATTTTTCGGGTCGATTCTACCGAGCTTATCCGCTGTTTTACTTCTTTTAGCGAAGCCATAATTTCCTTTCTTTTAGATTGTTGTGTCTATTTTTCTATCCTGTTTGGAAATCTTTTGCTACCTCTTTTGCTGTTTCTTTAATCAGCGCAATGACTTCATCGTCCAACTGGTTGGTTTTGATTTTGTCAAGAATTTCCTTTTGATACTTGATTTTCAGGATGTCGAGAAATGCTTTTTCGAAATTGCGGACGTGTTCGGTCGGAATGTTGGCCAGCAAGCCCTGTGTTCCGCAGTAAATAATGGCAATTTGCTGCTCGACAGGCATCGGATGGTGGTTGGGCTGAATGAGCAGTTCGGCATTTTTCTTTCCTTTGTCCAGAATCATTTTGGTGATAGCATCCATGTCGCCGCCAAATTTGGAAAACGATTCCAGCTCGCGGTATTGTGCCTGGTCGATCTTCAAGGTTCCGGCAATTTTTTTCATGGCTTTGATTTGCGCATTTCCGCCTACGCGGGATACGGAAATGCCAACATTGATTGCCGGACGAATTCCGGCGTTGAACAGTCCTGTTTCCAGAAATATCTGACCGTCAGTTATGGAAATGACATTCGTGGGAATGTATGCAGAAACGTCTCCGGCCTGCGTTTCGATAATCGGCAGGGCAGTAAGCGAACCTCCGCATTTCAGTTTTGGGCGCAGGGTTTCCGGCAGGTCATTCATGTCTTCCACCAGTTCCTGATTATTGATAATTTTAGCGGCACGTTCCAGCAGTCGCGAATGTAGATAAAAAATATCGCCAGGGTATGCTTCGCGTCCTGATGGACGGCGCAGGATCAGCGAGAGTTCGCGGTAAGCCACCGCCTGCTTCGAAAGGTCGTCGTAAATCACCAGTGCGTGGCGTCCGGTGTCGCGAAAAAATTCGCCGATGGCAGCTCCGGCAAATGGTGCATAGAACTGCATGGCAGCCGAATCGGAGGCGTTGGCAGCCACAACGACAGTATAATCCAGCGCGCCTTTTTCGTGGAGGGTTTGCACCAGATTGGCAACAGTTGAGCCTTTTTGTCCAATAGCTACATAGATGCAATATACAGGGTCTCCGTTGAGGAAATTTTCCCGCTGATTGATGATGGTGTCCACGGCGATGGTTGATTTTCCCGTTTGACGGTCGCCGATAATCAGTTCCCGCTGGCCGCGACCGATTGGAATCATAGCGTCAATGGCTTTTATGCCAGTTTGCAGTGGCTGGTTCACTGGCTGACGAAAAATTACGCCAGGCGCTTTCCGTTCCAGCGGCATTTCGATGAGTTCTCCCTTGATGTCGCCGTGTCCGTCGATGGGTTCTCCCAGTGGGTTGATAATGCGTCCCAGCAGGCCTTCGCCGACCATGATTGAAGCTATCTGTCCGGTGCGTTTTACAACCTGACCTTCTTCAATATCGTCGGAAGAACCTAATACCACCGCGCCAACGTTGTCTTCTTCCAGATTCATGGCAACTGCTTTGACGCCATTTTCAAATTCAATCAGTTCGCCGGCTTCCACGTTAGTTAAACCGTAAATACGAACCACGCCGTCGCTTACCTGCAACACCGTTCCGATTTCTTCAAACTTAACACGCGTATCAATTCCTTCCAGCTGCATTTTCAGCACTTCAGAAACTTCGCTTGCTCTTATATCTGACATATTTTATATGAGTTAAAAATTATTATTTTGTATGTTCATGCAATGCTTTTATTTTTCTCCAGCAATTGTTTCTGTATTTCTTTTAACTGATTGCTTATGCTTGCATCTAATCGTGTATTTTCCACATCAAGGATAAAACCGCCAATAAGCGAAGTGTCGATTTGGGTAGAAAAATCCACATTGTAACCGGTATTTTTTTTGATAATGGTTTTTAAACGTTCTTTTGCAGCATTGTCGATTTCCTGTGCGGAAATCAGCCGTCCGCCGACCACTTTTTTTTGCAGCCGATACAGTCGCTGGTAAAGCAAGGCAATGGAATGGCACGATGTTTCTCGGCCGTTTTTCAGTACCAGCCGCACAAATGCGTCAAAGGCTTCGCCAACGGTTATTCCGGCGGCTGTTGTGATGAGCGTTTGTTTATCTTCCGCCTTAATGGTTGGATTTTCCAGAACATGCTGCAATCCGGGCTGCAAGGCAAAGCTGCTGGCCAGCGTCTTCATTTCTTCATAAAGACGGTCTTCCTGATGTTTTTCGGTGGCATGTTCAAGAAGCGCCTTTGCATAGCGAGTTGCTATTTTTCCGTTGTCCATTGTGTTTAATTTTTACCAGATGCGTTTGCTTCTTCCACCAGTCGATTGACCAGTTCCTCTTGCTCCGATGCATCCAGCCGGTTGCGGATGATTTTTTCGGCGATTCCAATCGAAATCACCGCTATTTCGCTTCGCACCTGGCGGGAAATATCTTCCTTTTCTTTCTGGATAGTTAGTTGGGCTGCCGACAGGATTTTTTCAGCTTCCTGTTTCGCCTGTTTTTTTGCTTCGTCGAGCAACTGGTTACGCGCTTGGTTGGCGTCGTTCAATATCCGCAGCTGTTCGTTGCGGGCTTCTGTCAGCATAGTTTCGCCCAGCGCCTTGATGGAGGCGAGCTGTTCGTTGGCATCTTTGGCAGACTGAATGGACTGGTCGATGAAATTTGCCCGTTCGCTCACGCCTTTGATGATTACCGGCCATGCAAATTTGCCCAGCACAAAAAAGACGATGAGGAAAGGTACCAGCATCCAGCATATCAGTCCGACTTCGGGTGTAAACAGTTCCATACATGTTTGTGTTTTATGCAGCGATGTACACCGAAATGCACATCGCTACGGTTCTGTTTGTTAATTTTACAGGAATAACGCTAATGCACAGATAATAACTGCAAAAAGAGCAACCCCTTCAATGAGTGCGGCAATCACAATCATGTTGGAACGGATGTCGCCGGTAGATTCCGGTTGGCGGGCTATTGCGTCCATTGCTTGTCCCCCGATTCGTCCTATCCCGATTCCTGCGCCTATTGCGGCGATTCCTGCACCTATTGCGGCGCCAAGTTTCGCTAATCCGGCTCCTGCTGCTGCCTGTAATAAAATTGTAAGTAACATAATTTAATCGTAATTTTTAATGGTTATGTAAATGTTTTTATTATTTCTAATCAATTTTGTTTTTCGTTCTTTTATTTGATCGCGTACTAATTTCATATACTTTTTCTAATGAGCTTTTTCCGGATGATGTTCCACCTGTCCCAATCCGATGAATACTGCCGAGAGCATTGTAAAGACATACGCCTGAATGAAGGAAATCAGCACATCTAACAGCAGGATGAAACCCGAAAAGGCAACGGAAACAATTGATACGCCACCGGCAACGGCCTGTCCGAACAATTCTGCAAAAATGAATATCAATCCCATGAATACCAGTACAATAAAGTGACCGGAAAGCATATTGGCAAACAGACGCACCATCAGGGCAAAGGGCTTGGTAAACAGTCCGAGTATTTCGACGAATGGCATGATGGGAAGCGGCACTTTAAGCCATACGGGTACATCAGGCCAAAAAACTTCTTTCCAGTATTCGCGGTTTCCGTAAACATTTGTAAGGATAAACGTTAACAGCGCCAGTACCATAGTTACGGAAAGATTGCCTGTGACATTCGCCGCTCCGGGGAATACTGGAATCAATCCGAACAGATTATTAAGAAACACAAAGAAAAAAGCGGTCAGCAGGTATGGCGAAAATTTCCGGTAATTCGGGCCTGCGCATGGCTTGATAACGTCGTCGTAAATTGACATGATCAGCATTTCCAGAACTCCGGCAAATCCTCTCCGCGATTTCAACGGCGCTTTCCGGTATCCGGAAGCCAGACGCAGGAAAATAACCACTAACAAGATGCACGACAGCAAAATAGCTGCGGCATTTTTTGTGAACGACAGATCCAGCGGACGTATTTCCTCGCCGTTGGCAGTTGTTTCTACTACTTTTCCCCTGTATTTTTCGTTGTGGGATATGGAAAAGCCTTCGTAGGCATGTCCGTGTGCCAGCCGCGACGAGGAGAAAATGAACCAGCCTTTTTCGCTGCTTTTCACAATAACAAGCAATGGAATAGAAATGTGTTTTCCATCCGGCATGGTAAAAACATGCCATTCGTACGCATCCAGTACATGCGAAAACAGCATTTCCTTCAGGTTAAAGGATTTGTTTTCAGTAGCTGTCTGATGTCCATCTTCGGCATGCGCTTGATACGTTACCGCAAGCAATACCAAACTTATCAGTATATTTCTTATTTTTAATAACATAAATATAAATTCTTTATTTTTTTGTTGATGAACAACAAACACCCTTATTCAAAATTAATGTAAGTGCAAAGATAGACAAAAAATATATTCTACACAAACATTGCTACAGCTTTTTTTATTCCGGCAATCAGTCGGTCGATTTCCTCCATTGTATTGTAAAACGCAAAAGAGGCTCTGACAGTTCCATCTACGCCCAGCAAGTTCATCAATGGTTCGGCGCAGTGATGCCCGGTGCGCACGGCAATTCCCTGCCTGTCGAGCAGCGTTCCCATGTCGTAGGGATGTATGTTCCCGACCAGAAACGAAATAACGCCCGATTTCCGTTCCGACGTTCCAAATAGCCGGATATCCGGAATGGTGGCGAACTGTTCTGTGGCATAAGCCAGTAATTCGCGTTCGTATGCAGCTATATCTTCCAGTCCGATGCTGCCGACATAGTTCAGCGCAGCAGCCAGCGCAGTAGAACCGATATAGTCGGGCGTTCCGGCTTCGAATTTGAATGGCAGCTCGTTATAGACTGTTTTCTCAAACGAAACAGTTGCAATCATTTCGCCGCCACCCTGATACGGCGGCAAGTTATTGAGCCACGATTCTTTGCCATACAGCACTCCAATTCCGGTCGGACCGTAGATTTTGTGCGACGAAAAGACATAAAAATCGGCGTCAAGCGTTTGCACGTCCACAGGAATATGCGGTACCGCCTGCGCTCCGTCGATCAGTACCGGTACGTTTCTTCTGTGTGCCACTTCGATGATTTCTTTTACCGGATTTACTGTTCCTAATACGTTTGAGACGTGCGCAAGTGCGACGATTCGCGTTTTCTCCGACAATGCGGCCTCAAATGTTTCCAGTTGCAATTCGCCTTTGTCGTCGAATGGTACGATTTTAAGTGTTAAGCCTTTCCGCTCGGCCAACATTTGCCATGGTACCAGATTGGAATGATGCTCCATGCCCGAAATTACAATTTCATCGCCTTGCCTGCAAAAAGCCTCGCCGAAAGAAAATGCCACCAGATTGATGGCCTCAGTTGTGCCGCGCGTAAAGATTATTTCGTGCTGAAATTTGGCATGAAGAAAATGTTGAACCGTTTGGCGGGCGTTCTCGTGCGCCGCAGTAGCCTGCTGACTCAAGTAATGCACGCCACGATGAATGTTGGCGTTCATGGTGGAATATGCGCGAACAATCTGTTCTGTCACACACGCCGGTTTTTGCGTTGTGGCGGCATTATCCAGATATACCAGCGGCTTTCCGTAAACAGTCGTCTGCAAAATAGGAAAATCGTTGCGAATTGCTTGTATGTCTATCATTTTTTCACAGTGGACAAATTGCGTGCAAAGTTAGGAAAATTTTCCAATTGAGAATTTTCCAACAGAAAATTACAAATTAAGAATTGAAAATTAACATAAATTCATATTTTATTAATCCTTTTTATGAAACAGAAAATTCGATAGTGATTAGTGATTAGTGATTAATGATTAATGATTAGTGATTAATGATTAGTGATTAGTGATTAATGATTAATGATTAATGATTAGTGATTAGTGATTAATGATTAGTGATTAATGATTAGTGATTAGTGATTAATGATTAGTGATTAGTGATTAATGATTAGTGATTAGTGATTAATGATTAGTGATTAATGATTAGTGATTAATGCGAATT
>JAITHZ010000251.1 GCA_031279795.1 Bacteroidales bacterium | reverse complement strand
GTGTTTGAGCGTATCCGGCAGATCAAGCCGACCAAGTTCTATGTTGCGGCGGATGGCGCCCGCGAAGGGCGTCCGGACGAAGTTAAACGTTGCGCCGAAACACGCTCCGTTATTGACCGTATCGACTGGCCATGCGAAGTAAAAACGCTTTTTCGGGATAAAAATCTGGGCTGCAAAATCGCCGTTTCGGAAGCTATTACATGGTTTTTCGACAACGAAGAGTACGGCATAATTCTCGAAGATGACTGTTTGCCCGATCTTTCTTTTTTTCCGTACTGTGAGGAATTGCTTATCCGTTACAAAGACGACGACAGGATTGGACATATCAGTGGAAACTGTTTTTTCCCGGGCATCATAAGCGATGGGCTGAGTTACGGTTTTTGTTCCATGTCTCATATTTGGGGATGGGCTTCATGGAAGAGGGTATGGAAAAATTACGACGTCAATTTTTCTTACTGGAACGAGGCCATGCAAAACAGGAACAAACGTAAATCACTGTTCAAAAATTTGCGCGAAGAAATCTATTTTTCATCGTTTATTGCCGATACTTTGCAAGGAGATAAAGGTATAAATACCTGGGACGTACAGTATTTATACATGCTCAGGGTACAAAATCAACTGGCGATTTATCCGGCAGTAAATCTGGTGACAAACATTGGTCTGCATTCGGATAACGCCACACATACCGTGTCAAGAAAAGCGTTGAAGTCGTATATTCTTCCCGAATCTATTTCCTTTCCGTTAAAACATCCGCGATATATTTTGTCTGACGCAAAGATAGACAGTCAAACGTTCAAGAAGAAATTTTTTTCGTATAAAAGACTTGTCCGGTACTTGCTAAAATTATATTGAATTTCGAATGAAAATTCTGTTAATCAGTACATTTGATTGCTCGGGTGGAGCCGCTGTTGCCGCCAATCGTCTGATGAAAGCCTTGCGAAAACAGGGCGTCGATGCAAAAATATTGGTGCGCGACAAACAGACAGACGACGAAAATGTCATATCCGTCAATACGTCATGGTTGAAACGGAAAATCAATTTTATCCGTTTTGCGTGGGAGCGATGGATCATTTTTTGTCACAACCGGTTTAATCGTAAGGATTTATTTCGCGTATCCATTGCGAATACCGGAACCGACATTTGCGGCCATTCGTTGATGGCATGGGCTGATGTTGTTCATTTACATTGGATTAATCAAGGATTTTTATCATTAAACGATATAAAAAAACTGCTGAAAACCGGAAAATCCGTTGTCTGGACAATGCACGACATGTGGCCGTGTACGGGAATTTGTCATCATGCGTGGGGATGCGAAAATTTTAAAAGCGAATGTGGCAACTGTCCTTTTTTGTCGTCAAAAAAAACAAACGATTTGTCATACAGGATATTTCAAAACAAAAAGCATATTTTTCAATCCAATATTCACTTTGTTACTGTCAGTATCTGGCTTAAAAGCATGGCTCTGAAAAATACGCAGATAGAAAATTCGGATATCTCTGTAATTCCTAACGTGGTGGATACAACGCTGTTTTATCCTGCCGACAAGCAAATTGCCCGGAAACAGCTTTCTTTTCCTTTGGATAAAAAGATTGTGCTGATGGGAGCCGCTAAACTCAATGACCCTATTAAAGGATTCACGTATCTTCAACAGGCGCTGTCTATATTGAAAGAGCAGGGAGAAAATATTCTTCTGATTTTGTTTGGATCGCTTAAAGACGACCCTGTTTTTTTGTCGTCCATCTCTGTCGAATATATTTCCACGGGTTTGATTCGGGATACGTCAACGCTTGCGCGGTTGTACGTTGCTGCCGATGTGACGGTTGTTTCTTCCCTGTATGAAACTTTCGGACAAACGCTTATAGAAGCTATGGCCTGTGGATGTCCGGTTGTCAGTTTTGACAACAGCGGCCAGACAGATATTATTGAACACAAAGTGAATGGCTATTTAGCCCGCTACAAGGACGCCGAGGATCTGGCATGCGGTATCCGTTGGGTTTTGTCGGAAGCATCTTATGAGGAACTTTCAAAAAATGCGATCGGCAAAGTCAAACAGGTGTATGACGAAGCTGTCATCGCCCGGCAATACATTGAACTTTACGGAAAAGTTTTGTCTTGAAAAGTATAAGGCTGCATTTGGTGGACAAAATCATTAACAGAATAAATGTCTGTTTAGTGATAAACAAATTCAGTTATGTGAAATTGTATTTACTTTATTTACCTAATCAAAAAAATGATTATTGAATGATGCACAAAAAGTCAGATTGTTTTTTATTGTTAAATTGTAAATTAGCATGGTAAGAGTGAGAATGATGTTAGAAACTATAGGGGCAAAATTAGGCTACAAATATCTGAGATATTGCATCCCCTACAGATTGGCCTGCTGGAAGCAAAAAGAAAAAATAGATTATCTAAAATCTATTTTGGCGGATGATATGTCTGTAAAGATTTTGGATGCAGCTATTGATGCAAGGAAAACAAGAAATTTTAAATGTTTGGAAAAATATTATGATAATCGTTTTGAAAAATCAATCACATATTTATCCGGTGAAACCATATCTTATGACAGCAGCCAATATTTTGCAGACATCCTGCAATTATCTGATAATGAAATATTTATAGATCGGGAGGGGTATGTTGGCGATACAACGTTGAATTTCATTGAGCAAACACATGGCAGGTTTAATAAAATACATGTTTTTGAACCTGTAAAGAATACTTTTTTGAAAATAGTGCAAAATCTGGAAATGGCGAATCTCTCCCCAAATAAAGTGATTCTTCATAATGTGGGATTATACTCTTCGAAAAAAGAGATTTCATTCAATCTGGAAGGTTCGAGTGCAAGAATTGATAAACACGGAAAAATTTCTGTCAAATTAGTATCTTTAGACGACTATCTATCCAAAAATGAACTAAAAGAAGTTACTTATATCAAATTGGATGTTAAAGGGGCTGAATTGGAAGCGCTTAAAGGTATGCGTAAAACTATTTTGAAATATAAGCCCAAACTGGCAATATGCATCTATCATAAGCCGAAAGATTTGTGGGAAATACCTCTATTCATTAAAGAACTTAATCCATCTTATTCATTATATATAAGGCAACATTATTATAAAGATGAAACCGTTTGTTATGCAACAATATAATTTGACTATTCCACATGAAACGATGACCAATTGTCGCAGTGACGAAACCTTGTTTTTCAATTGTGACAAACCTGATGTGATTTTCTGTTCTGCACATAATCTGTTGGTTTTGAAATACACAATCCTTAATTTAAAGTGAAACAAATACTGATAACCGGCAACACCGTCGCCGTAAAAGCCGTTGCTGCCAACCGTGTCGGAGACATCCCCGTTTATATCACCGACCACTCGTTGCTTACCGGCGAAGAATATACGATCTGCGGGTACCGGGGTAAACAGGTCAGAGACAACATTCACTCGTCCGACCTGATACAAATGTTCAGGCATTTCTATCGCAATCCGCGAAAAGGCGAGGTTTACAATGCCGGCGGCGGACGTTTCTCCAACTGCTCTATGCAGGAAGCCATTGCCC
>JAITHZ010000179.1 GCA_031279795.1 Bacteroidales bacterium | reverse complement strand
TCCTTATTTTCGATATATTGCAATAGTTCTTCTTTTTTCAGCAAGGTCTTTTCCTGTATCGTTACTTTGTCGAAAATAATTTCGGATGTTACGCCGGGAATTGGAGTTTCGCGGGCAGGATAAATGTCAAGCAACACCAGTTCATCAAGCAGCGAAAGGCTTGCTGCAAATTCACCGACAAAATCTCTTGTCCGCGAATAGAGATGAGGCTGGAAAATGCCCGTTAATTTTCGTCCGGCATACAATTCTCTGACCGACAGAATACTCGCGCGCAATTCGTCGGGATGATGCGCATAATCGTCGATTAGCACAAGTTTTTCGGTTCTCAGCCGTAGATCGAAACGCCTTTTTGCTCCCTGAAAAGTGGCCATTGCACAGCGCATGTCATCCGCAGGAATCCCGTTCAGCCAGCCCAGCGCCATAGCCGCCACTGCATTTTCGATGTTGATTCTCACAGGTACCCCCAATTGGATATGCTCAATTTTTCCGCCAGGCGTCACGAAATCAAAAACGATTTCTCCATTTCCAATACAGATGTTTTCGGCATGAAAATCGCCTTCTTTTTCGGAATACATATAAATAGGTATATCTGGCGATACGCGCGGCGCAACCGGAATACTCTTTTTCATAACAAGCGCGCCGTCCTGTTTTATCAGTGAAGTAAAATGTGCAAAACTTTCGTAATAAGCCGCTTCCGTTTTGTAAATATCCAGATGGTCGGGGTCGGCAGATGTTATCACCGCCATATAAGGCAATAAGCTGTGAAACGAACGGTCGTATTCGTCGGCCTCAACAATTGTGAAATCGCTTCTGTTCGACAGCAACAGGTTGGTATCGTAATTCTTTAAAATTCCGCCAAGAAAAGCGTTGCAGTCTGTAGCCGACTGCTTGAACAAATGTGCCGTCATGCTCGCTGTGGTCGTTTTTCCGTGCGTGCCGGCAATGCAGAGGCTTTTATGCACGCGGGTAATCTCACCCAGTGCCTGCGCTCGCTTCATCATGTGAAAATGCTGCTGCTGAAAAAAACGATATTCTGACAAATCTTCCGGAACAGCCGGTGTGACAACAACCAGCACGTTCGCCGGATTTTTGCAAAAACAGGGAATTGCCTCCACATCATCCGCATAATGAATATGGGCGCCCTCGTTGCTTAACTGTTGTGTCAACTCAGTTTCAGTCCTGTCGTAACCAGCAACCTTTTTTCCCAAAAAAAGGAAATAACGCACCAGCGCACTCATTCCTATGCCGCCGATGCCAAGAAAATATACCGATTCAATCTCTTTAAAATCCATAAAAAACCATTATGTTTTTTGCCGACAAATTTAGCAATTTTTTGTGGGATTGCTAAGCATGTTTCCGTTTTTTATTAAGAAAAGAAATTTTTTAGTCTAAAATCGGCGAAGGTATTGCATTAATAAAGATAAAATTCTACTTTTGCAGGCAAATTAAAAGACTAACAGTTAATTTATATGAAGAAAAGAATTATATCAATCGTTTTACATTTGTTTATTGCCGGTTCCATGATTGCTCAAATTTCGATGCAAAATGTTGGAAATATAAAGGTTGATAATTTGTCGGATGCACAGATAGAGGCTTTTGTGAAGAAATACACCGACGCCGGTTATTCGTTTGCCGATGTGGAGACACAGGCAAAAGCGCAGGGAATGTCGTCCGGCGAACTGGAAAAACTGCGAGTGCGTGTTCAGCAGGTTGCGTCTGCTTCCACTCCCGCGCCGTCAACAACTGTGGCAGAAGCACGGGTTGCTCAGGAAAAGATCAATGTAGTTGAGCAGCAGGAAAGTCGTGCAGCGCGAGAAGAAATCCGCGAAGCAACGCAAGTGTTTGGCGCTGGACTGTTCAGGAACAGCAATATGACATTTGAACCGAATCTGAACATCCCGACTCCAAAAAATTATCAGTTAGGGCCTGGTGATGAGTTGATTATTGACATTTTTGGTTTTTCAGAAAGTACCTATCGTTTGCGCGTAGCGCCCGAAGGATTCATTCGTGTGCCAAACGTTGGACAGATTCCGGTTAATGGACAGACTATCGAAAATGCCGAAAAGATAATTCGCCGTCAAATGGCGGCCATCTACAGTACCATAAATACAGGTCAGTCGCATATTACCGTGACATTGGGAAACATACGCAGCATCAGGGTGTATCTGATAGGCGAAGTAACCCGACCGGGAACCTATACGCTTTCTTCGCTGGCTACGGTATTTAATGCACTGTACGCCTGCGGAGGGCCTTCGCAAAACGGTTCGCTGCGCAATATCAAAGTACTGCGCAATGGAAAAACAATAGCAACGATTGATGTTTACAGTTTTTTGCTGCAGGGCGAATTGAAAAACAACCTCACTTTGCACGACGAGGATGTGATCCACATTCTGCCGTATGAATCGCATGTAACGGTAGAAGGTTCGGTAAAAAGAGGCGGAATTTATGAAATGAAACCCGACGAAACGCTGGCCGACCTGATTACTTTCTGTGGCGGATTCAACGACGACGCCTATAAAGGCAGAGTAACCGTGACGCGAAATACAGACAATGAAAAAAGCGTGGCCGATGTTCCGCAAAACCTTTATTACATGTTTTATCCACGTTCGGGCGACAAGTTCTCGTTTGGAACCATTTTGGACAAATATACCAACCGAGTGCAGATTACGGGGAATGTCTTCCGTCCTGGCACATACGCCCTCGACGAAGGCATGACGCTGAAAGACCTGGTAGATAAAGCTGATGGGCTGCGAGAAGATGCATTCATGGAGCGGGCTGTCATCACGCGCCTGCAAGACGATTTAACGCCCGAACTCATTGCATTCAACGTGCAGGAACTGATTGATGGCAAATTCAATATCAAATTGAAAAAAGAAGATATTATTTCAATCGGAACAAAAACCGAATTTGAAGAAAGCAGGCGGGTGCATATCTACGGAGAAGTCATGAACGGCGGTTCATTTCCATATTATGAAAACATGCGCCTGAAAGACCTGATTTTCATGGCAAAAGGATTTCGCGAATTTGCTGAAACAGACAGGATAGAAATTATTCGGCGCATCATAGATCCTGTAACATTGAAAGAAGATGCCGAAAAAGTAGAAATCATCATGCTTTCTGTCAATAAGGATTTTAGCGATGGGGGCGATGGAGATTTCCTGCTTCAGCCACGCGACCAGGTTTCCGTCAAGATGATAGAAGGCTTGGAAGCCGTGACTACGATGTCTGTAAGCGGAGAAGTGCGTCTACCCGGCAATTACCCGATTACCAAAAAGACAGAACGCATTTCGGACGTTTTTATCCGGGCGGGCGGGCTGACAAAATATGCCTATCCCAAAGGCGCTTTCCTGCTTAGAAATTCAACCCGAAGTTATGCCGAACGAATGCGCGATGCAAAACTCATTTCCATGTTGAGCACCCTGACAGATGACGATCAACGCAACGAAATCATGCAGGGAATTTTAGCTCGCACCGATCTGGTCGGGATTTCACTGGAGGAAATCTTGAAAAATCCGGGTTCACAGCATGACCTTTTTGTAGAAAATGGCGATATTGTGTTTGTTCCCAAACAATTGCAAACGGTTACGGTTGCCGGAAGCGTTCAGGTGCCTGGCATGATTGTTTATGACGGCGGTTCTTTCAAAAAATATATCAATCAGGCTGGCGGTTTTACAAAAGACGCTGATGCACGGCACTCATACGTTGCCTACGCAAATGGCTCTATCGGAGCAACAAAACGCTTTCTCTTCTTCAGGTCTTACCCTGAAGTGACCCCAGGCGCACATTTGTTTATTCCTGAAAAGGAGAAAAAAGAATCAAATACTAAGGAAAACATCAGTTTCTTTATGAGTATTTTAAGTGGTATAGTTTCGATGGCTTCCGTTGCTGTTACTGCAATAGCCATTTCTAATAGATAAAAATTATGGCAGAAATAGATGAATATGTAAAGTCCCGTATGGAGGAAGATAAAAACGATGAACTGTCCTTAAAAGACCTTGTAAAACAATTACGTTTCTACTGGAGGTATTTATGGCAAAAAAAGTGGATCATTATTGTTTGCGGACTTGTTTTCGGCGCTGGAGGCCTTGTTTACTCAATCATTAAAAAACCGACTTACACCGCCAAGTATGTTTTTACGATCGAAGGCTCGTCTTCGGAAGGAAGAGGAATGGCAGCTGCAATGGCCGCCTTCGGATTCTCCGGCGGGGCGTCGATGGGCGCTTTTTCGGGCGATAACCTCGTAGAATTGATAAAATCAAGAACGCTGGTTGAAAAAACATTTCTGTCGCCGGTTGATATTGACGGTAAAAAAGAAACATTTATTGAATATTATTTCACCGTAACCGAAGCGCGGGAGAAATGCGACGAACTGGAAAAAAAGGAAGGCATTACAACCGTTTGTGATATCCATTTTCCTGTGGGGCAAGACCGTGCTACTTTTTCGCGGGAACAGGACAGTATACTGATGGCTGTTGCTGGCGGCATGATTGAAAAGGGGATCGACGTTTCTCGCAGAGACAAAAAACTTTCTTTTGTAGATTTATCTGTCAGCACAACCAATGAACTGTTTTCCAAACTGTTTTCCACTGCATTACTTCAGGAAGTCACCACATTTTATGTTGATTCCAAGACCGCACTTTCCCGCAAAAATCTGCAAGCATTTCAATATCAAGCCGATTCTGTCAAGAAAGAATTGGACAAAGCCCTGTCTTCGCGGGCATATTACGCCGATGTAAATGTGAATCCAGCGAAGCAGGTGCTGGGCATTCAATTGCAGCAGAAGCAAATGGACATTCAGATATTTGGTACTGCATACGCCGAAATGATACGAAACATAGAAATGCTAAAACTTGAGCTGGCACGCGAAACGCCTTTGATTCGGATAATTGATTCTCCCGTTCTTCCATTGGAAATCAATAAGCTGGGAAAAAAGAAGGGATTGGTTATCGGCGGATTTCTGGGCGGATTTCTGTCAATACTCGGATTACTCGGATGGAAATTTATCGGCAATCTGAAAGAACAGCTGAAGGAAGACGAGAACGAAAAGAATGAAGTACTCGCTAAATCTGAAGGGCAAAATAGTTGATTTGTCGAGGTCGCTGGTAATGGGCATTCTGAATGTTACGCCCGATTCTTTCTATGCTGGTAGCCGAAAACAGTCAGAAAATGAAATTCGTGAGCGCGCAGGGCAAATCATCGACGAAGGCGGACAAATCATTGATGTAGGCGCATATTCGACCCGTCCGGGTGCAGCGGCTGTTTCAGAAAACGAAGAAATGCGACGGCTGTCGGGAGCGTTGTCTGTGCTGTTTGGCAACTACCCCGACGCAGTCGTATCTGTTGATACCTTCCGTGCAGGAATTGCCGAACGTTGTGTGCGAGAGTTTGGCGTAGCGATGATTAATGACATATCGGGAGGCGAAATGGACTCGGCCATGTTCGATACAGTGGCGCAGCTGCAAAAACCATATATCCTGACGCATATAAAAGGAACGCCCCAAAACATGGCACAACAAGCGTCGACATACACCGATTTTATTAAGGAGGTATTTTTCTATTTTTCGGAAAAAATCAATCAGCTGCATTTGTTGGGAGTAAATGACATTATTGTTGATCTGGGGTTTGGATTTTCAAAAAACTTGGAACAAAATTACCAGTTATTGCACTGGTTACCAGAATTTCACATTTTTAATCATCCGTTGCTGGTAGGCATTTCACGAAAATCAATGATATATAAACTGCTGAATATAACGCCGGAAGAAAGTTTAAACGCAACAACCGTCCTCAATACGTATGCATTGCTGTCGGGAGCGCACATACTGCGCGTTCACGATGTAAAAGCAGCCGTAGAAGCTGTGAAAATTGTTACTCAGATCTTGGTTTAATCAACATTAAAAAAACAAACAGTCAACAAGTGTTTTTACCATTAGGCATAAAAGATGTAATAGATATATTTCTTGTCGCCGTTTTCATGTACAATGTATATCGTGTAATGAAAATGTCGGGGGCGTTCAATTTGTTTTTGGGGGTATTGTCGTTCATGGCTTTGTGGTTGATTATAACACAATTATTGGCTTTACCGCTCATAGGTTCTATTTTGGACAAGCTGGTTGGCGTAGGGACAATAGCGTTGGTAATCCTTTTTCAGGACGAAATACGGCGCATTCTTGTCACAATCGGCTCGCAACGGCGCTGGAAATCATTTTCCAGAATTTTTACCATCAGAAACGAGCAGCGAAAAGACAAACCGGATGTGTCGGCAATCATTCTGGCATGCCTCAACATGTCGCGTACAAAGACCGGAGCGCTCATCATCATCGAAGAAAAAATGCGGCTGGACAGTTACATGCAAACTGGCGAAAAAATAAACGCCGACATAAAAACGCGATTGATTGAAAATATTTTCTTCAAAAACAGTCCATTGCACGATGGAGCAATGATTATTGCCAATGGCCGGATTGATTCAGCTGGATGTGTGCTGCCCATATCCTACAGTCTGGACATTCCCAAGGAATTGGGGCTGCGACACCGTGCGGCGCTGGGCATTTCGCAGGAAACCGACGCCAAGGCGATTATCGTATCGGAAGAAACCGGCAAAATATCAACAGCCTGTCTGGGAGAACTTCAGTTAGATCTGACGCCCGAAAGTCTGAAGAACTTCCTCTATGAGTTGAGAGTTGAGAGTTGAGAGTGTTTTTCAATTAAAAATTACGAATTACGAATTATCAATTATCAATCAATTACGAATTACGGGGACTTTGCGAGGTTTTCTTAATTGTTAATTCGTAATTCGTAATTCGTAATTATGTAACAATTGTTCTATAGCCGAGACGATTTCCTCTGAAAGAGGTTCCTGCTTGGGTGCAAATGTAGCTGTCAAACGTCCGTTGGCGTCAATCAGGAACTTCTGGAAATTCCAACTGACTTTTGCATCCAACACGCCATTCTCATCTTTGGTTGTCAGCCATTTATACAGAGGCGCAATGTCGTCGCCTGCAACCGATATTTTTGCCATCATTGGAAATGTAACTCCGTAATTGACCGTGCAAAACTCATAAATTTCTGCATTAGTACCCGGTTCCTGTTCCTTGAAATTGTTAGCAGGAAAACCAATGATTTCAAAGTTCTGTTCCTTGAATCTGTCATACAACGCCTGCAGGCTGGCGTATTGCGGCGTAAGTCCGCATCGTGAGGCGGTATTGACTAGCAAAACAACTTTGCCTTTCAGTTCCGTCAAGTGAAAACAACCTTCATCAATCGTTTTCACCGTAAAATCATAAAATGTCTTCTCTTGTGCTGATACCATGCATGTTGTCATTGCACAAAACAGGGTAAAAATGAACTTTTTCATAATTGTCGTATTTGTTAATTTTAAAATTGACTGCAAATATATGCATTTTTTGCATTAGAAATTGAGAATGGGAAATTTTAAGTTCGAGTTGAGAAAAATCTGTAGCCTGGTGTGTTTTGGCAACACAAACCGCAGATTATCCAATCGGAAAATCATGAGAAATTATGGTTCAGACAACCTGATGACAGTCGACAAATGTACCAAACAGGGAGGATAAACGTACCAAATTGAATTTTGGTACGTTTGTCCCCCCTGTTTGGTACATTTGTCTATCCGTCTTTTGACATGAAGACACTACATTTGCATCGTGAGTTTTATTTTTTTCAAACAATCAAATTTTTTCAAACAATCAAATTCAAAAATTACAATCATGAAAAAAACGTTATCTACGGCAATCATTGCTTTTGTGACATTTTGTGGTCTGTACGCAACAGACATTATCAACACCCATTTTGATACGGGTGAAGCATGGAACCTCCCGTCATTTACGGATTGCGAAGCGAAAGGCGACCGAGTTGTAACAACAGAAACTACGTTTACCAACGACGGTTTCGTGTATACAACCGCGGATTGCAGTTACACTCCCACATGCGCTGTCAAAAAAACGCCTGCAGCAAGTGGCTTGACTACCGGGTATCTTGAAATCAATAAAACAGGTTACCTGATTATTCCTGAGCAAAGTTCGATTAGCACTATCGACATAACTATTTCGGCAACAGGCACCTCCGGCAGAGGCATCATTGTTGAAAAGTCTGTGAATGGTGGTGCATGGGTTGAACTAGTAAATCAAAAATTGACGAAAGATGACCAAGGTATCGGCAGCATTGATATTCAGAGTGGTTATGTTTTTCCGACAATTAATGTAAATGAGTCGAATGTGGCTATCAAAATTTATTCCGGTTCTTATGCACAGAATATTCGCATTCATGATTTGCGTGTACAAAGTCAGGACACGGATCCAGGTGAGCCGCAGCCAACTTCTACCTTCTGGAATGTTTCGGATTTTGAAACAGGAAATTTCACAACTGATGAAAAAACACTGACGGTAAACGGAAGGATACTGACAGCCGTAGCTGGTGGAAGCGAAATCAAAATCGAAGACAGAACTTCCAGTCTCATTGAGATAGATGATTATACTTTTTCCAAGCGGATGAATTTAGGTGGCGCTGGTTTCAACACTGGTGAAAATGATGCCGTTCCAACCAAACGCTATCTGAAATTTGACGTAAGTGGTGCAGCCAAATTCACTGTTTACGGAAATTCTTCTTCCGAAACTGAAGCAAAGGTTTTAGTGGCTTCAGATGGAACAGCGATTTTTGACGATTGGACATCACCGCCATTCGTAAGTAAAGCTTCTGACAAAAACGAATTCCAGTACGCAGGCCCTGCCGGAACGATTTATCTGTATTCTCGTTCGGGAGGTATCTATATCAATGGTATTCTGCTGGAAGAAACTGCTGCCACAGGCATTTCCTCTCTTGCGCCTGATAAAGCCATAAAAGCGGTGCAGTATTACGACTTGCTGGGACGGCCGGTAACGGACGCCAAAGGAATCCTGATCGTCCGGACGGTTTATGCTGACGGTTCTTCATCTATTCAGAAAATTTTCAACTAACTAACTTGATAAAATTTTTATTATGAAAACAATGAAAATATTTGCAGTTTTGATAATGATGTTGAATGTGGCATTCTTACATTCAGAAAATGATATTTTGATTCTTGACACTGATTTTTCTGATTGGCTTGGTACTGCACCTGTAAACCATGCTAATTCTGGAACTTATACTATTGAGGATGGAAGTTTGTATATACGCGGTAACAGATACAATGATACAAGTAATAAGCCGACAATTGATGGCGCAGAACTTGATCCGGCTAACCCAGACGTACATTATATTCGTACAGGCTCAACCTCTACATTAGCTGTTTATGAAGAGAATAACGCAATTGAAATCACACCAACTTCGGCGCTTGTTAATGGAGGCATACTCGAAATAACTTTCAGCAGTAATAGTGCTCCAAGTAATGCCGATTGGTGTAGCGCGGCTATTGATGGTACAAAAATAGGAGCAATTAATCCATCAACTATTACTGGCGCTGCCAGCAAAAAATATATCACAGGGCAAATTGTCATTCCTGGCTCAATAAGCGGAGTGAAAAAAA
>JAITHZ010000167.1 GCA_031279795.1 Bacteroidales bacterium | reverse complement strand
CGTGTGGTTACACTCGGTGGCTCGACGTTTGGGTTTGTCAACTGCTACGGTAAAAACAGCAGTCACATCTTCCGGCAGGTTCTCGGTTAAGTGGACGGCCAGATTATTTTCGCGTTTGGTATCGAAAACCTTGATTTCTTGGCCGTCTTCTGCCGTCAATGTTCCGGTGTCCCCCACCTGTCCGCCCATTTCGGCATAGAAGGGCGTTTTCTCCAGCGTCAATTGCCAGTATTCCCTGCTCTTTTGTTTTACTTGGCGATAACGCAAGATCCGTGTTTCGGCAACAGTGTCATCATAGCCGGTAAAGGCGGATTCACCTTCCCAAACGTTCACCCAGTCGCCAGTTTCGATGGCGGCGGCATTTCGCGCCCGTTCTTTTTGTTTGTACATTTCGGCGTCGAATCCGGCCCGATCAACGTTCAAACCCTGTTCGCGAAGTATCAACTCCGTCAAGTCCAGCGGAAAGCCATACGTGTCGTACAGTGTAAATGCTTCAGAGCCTGCAATATGTTTTTCACTTTTTGCGCGTGCTTCGGCGATCAGCTTTTCCAGCAATTTGATGCCTGTTTCCAATGTTCGCAGGAAAGCCTCTTCTTCTTCTTTCACTACTCGCTCAATCAGTGATTTCTGCGCAGCTAATTCGGGATAAGCATCCATTGAAGCAATTAATGCAGGAATAAGCCGGTACATGAATGCCGTTTTTCGGTTGAGAAACGTGTAGCCGTACCGGACAGCGCGGCGGAGAATCCGGCGGATAACATAGCCCGCCTTTGCGTTCGAAGGCAATTGTCCGTCGGTAACAGCAAAGGCGATGGTTCGGATATGGTCGGCGATGACCCGCATGGCAATATCCGCTTCTCGGTTTTCGCCGTAACGGAATCCGGTAATCTGTCCGATTTCATGAATCAATGGCTGGAATACGTCGGTGTCGTAATTCGACGTTTTGCCTTGAACAGCCATGCATAGGCGCTCAAACCCCATGCCGGTATCAATAACCTTTGCCGGCAGTATTTCGAGTGAACTGTCGGCTCGTCGGTTGAATTGCATGAACACCAGGTTCCAGATTTCAATCACCTGTGGGTGGTCTTTGTTTACGAGCGTTGTGCCGTTTATTTCAGTCCGTTCGGCGTCAGAGCGCAAGTCAATGTGAATTTCCGAACATGGTCCGCACGGTCCGGCGTCTCCCATTTCCCAGAAATTGTCTTTTTTGTTTCCATTGATGATGCGTTCCGTCGGCACGAATGCGTTCCAGCAGGCGGCTGCTTCGTCATCGCGCAGCAGCCCCTCCTTTTCATTTCCTTCAAAAACGGTGACGTACAGTCGGTTTTTGTCTAATTTAAGTATTTCGGTCAAGTATTCCCATGCCCATTCGATGGCCTCTTTCTTGAAATAGTCGCCAAATGACCAGTTTCCCAGCATTTCGAACATGGTATGGTGATAGGTATCGTGTCCGACCTCCTCCAGGTCGTTGTGTTTTCCGCTGACGCGCAAGCATTTCTGCGAGTCGGCAATGCGCGGATACTTTACATCGGCATTTCCAAGAATGATGTCTTTAAACTGGTTCATTCCTGCATTGGTAAACATCAGTGTCGGGTCGCCCTTGATAACCATAGGCGCCGATGGAACAATTTTATGTTTCTTTGTCTCGAAAAAGTCTTTAAACGATTGTCGGATCTCTTTTGCAGTCAGCATTAATATAAGTATGTATGTTAAAACTATACCTTTCGGTGAAATTCCACGTAACGGGGCTTGGTCGGGATATAATCTCCACTGTCCCAGAGTGGGCTTGTCAGCATCAAGTCAGCGCTGTAGCGGTTGCAGGCAATCGGCACGTTATGTACGCGGCACTGGCGCAACAGCATCATAATGTCGGCCTCATGCGGCTGAGGGTTCAAGTCGTCGATAAGAAAAATAGCCAGGTTGATTTCTTTTCGTACTACCATTGCGGCAATTTCGGCGTCGCCGCCCAACGGTCCGGAGTTCATGCAGCTAATTTCCGCCGTCACGCCCTTTTCTTCAAAGGCCTCACGGATTAAACCGCCGGTCGTTCCGGTACAGACCAGCAAATGTTTGGAAAGAAAATCGGAGTTAAACACCGCCCATTCCACCATGTCGGCTTTCCGGCGGTCGTGCGCTACAAGCGCAATTGTCAGTTGTTTATTCATACAAATAGTTTTAATTCCGGCTGCAAAATTAGATGAAATCATTGGAAATTCCTAACATTACCAAAAGAAAATCTGATTAACGGCCAAGTAAATTCAATCTTCGGTTGACATAACCTACCCTGAATTATTAACATGCTAATATTCAAAATATTAATATTTTTTTTTGATAAACATGCCAAAATCGAAACATGCTATTGATATTCGCCGTATCTTTGCAGCTTAAAAATACCATAATTTTAATAATGACAAACAGCTTAACAGGTACCGAATTTAATTTTCCGAAACAAACTCATGTCTACCATGGGAAAGTACGTGATGTATACACAGTTAACGACGATTTCCTTGTGATGATAGCAACCGACCGCATTTCGGCCTTTGATGTCATACTTCCTCAGGGTATTCCTTATAAAGGTCAGGTATTGAACCAGATAGCCGAAAAATTTTTAGATGCTACCGCCGATATTCTTCCCAACTGGAAAATAGCTTCACCCGACCCAATGGTTACGGTTGGACTGAAGTGTCAACCGTACAAGGTAGAAATGGTGATTCGCGGTTACATTACAGGGAGCGCCTGGCGCGAATACATCGCTGGAACCCGGATGCTCTGCGGGATTTCGCTGCCGGACGGCATGAAAGAAAACCAGCAGTTTCCGATGCCCATCATCACTCCAACGACAAAAGCCGACGAAGGCCATGACGAAAATATCTCAAAAGAAGCAATCATTGCACAGGGGTTGGTAAGCCGCAACGAATACGAACAGCTGGAAAAATACACATACGCGCTTTTTCAGCGAGGAACGGAAATTGCTGCACAAAAAGGACTTATACTTGTAGATACCAAATATGAATTTGGCAAGCGCGATGGCAAAATATACCTGATTGATGAAATTCATACGCCCGATTCCTCGCGTTATTTTTACCGTGATGCTTATCAGGAACGTTTTGAGAAAGGCGAAGAACAAAAACAACTTTCCAAAGAATTTGTTCGCAAATGGCTTATTGAAAACGGATTTCAAGGAAAAACCGGCCAACAGATCCCTGAAATGAGCGATGCGTATTGCAACAGCGTTTCGGAACGCTACATTGAACTGTTTGAAAACATTACCGGCGAAAAGTTTCAGAAGGCAGATACATCCGAAGTCGCTGCTCGCATCGAAAAAAATATCAGAGCTTTTCTGAATCTCCAACCGTTTTAGTTTGCTTCCCAATGACAGAAAACATGCAAGTCCGCTCTGCCAGAAACCATTGGAGAATAGAAATGTTCGACACGATAGCGCCAACCTACGACATCTTAAATCATCTATTGTCGGCAGGTATTGATAAAAGCTGGCGAAAGAAAGGCATTCAAGCAATAAGGGCAAAACGTCCGAAAAAAATACTGGACATTGCCACCGGCACAGGAGACTTGGCAATACTGGCTAACAAAATTTTGCAGCCGGAAGAAATAATTGGCATTGACATTTCCGAGAAAATGTTGCAAATAGCCATCCAAAAGGCACAAGCCGAAGGAGCTGCCAATATCCAATTTTTGCATGGAGACTGCATGAACTTGCATTTTCCCGAAAATGCTTTTGATGCTGTAACAGTGGCATTTGGCGTACGTAATTTTGAAAAGCTCGAACAAGGATTGCAGGAAATATTGCGGGTGCTGAAACCCGACGGACAACTGATGATAT
>JAITHZ010000130.1 GCA_031279795.1 Bacteroidales bacterium | reverse complement strand
ATCACTCGCAATAGCCTTTCTAACGGATTGCCTGTTTTACCGAGCTTCTCTTCGGTGTCTTGACGGTCGAACAAACTGATATTGCCGGTACCGCGAAATTTATTGGAGAACATCATTGGAATAATTCTTCTGTGTTAGACCGCAAATATACAAATAATTTATTGAATTATAATGATTTGATTTTTAGAAGTAACCTAAACTTATTACTTGATTTCGTGCGTTTGCCCTAATTACCTTGTAAGATTGACAATAGTTTTTCATAATATTGACTATCTTTGCACCGTGAATTTTATGACGCTAATTTCAAAAGATGATAAAGATTACATTTCCGGATAATTCCGTCAAGGAGTATGCCGAAGGAATTACTCCCTTGCAGGTGGCTGAAAGTATTAGTCCGCGTCTGGCCGAGAGCGTACTGGCGGCTAAGGTAAGCGGAGAGGTGTGGGATTTAACTCGTCCCCTTGAGCAGGACGCAACTCTTCAGTTGCTGAAGTGGGAGGACGAAGAAGGGAAACACGCTTACTGGCATTCGAGTGCACACCTGATGGCCGAAGCGTTGCAGGAACTCTATCCGAAGGTAAAGTTCGGCATTGGGCCGGCTGTAGAAAACGGTTTCTATTATGATGTAGACCTGAGTGACGCCGTCGTTACCGATAGCGATTTTGTTGCAATTGAATCTAAAATGCTGGAACTGGCTGCTCGAAAAGAAGATATTGTTCGGCAAAGCATCTCGAAAGCCGATGCGCTGAAACTGTTTGGCGACCGCAACGAAATATACAAAACCGAGTTGATCGACGAGTTGGAAGACGGACAAATCACTACCTACACGCAGGGAGGCTTTACCGATCTCTGTCGCGGGCCACATCTTCCCAACACGGCGTACATCAAGGCAGCAAAGATTATGAGTGTAGCCGGAGCATATTGGCGCGGCGACGAAAAACGCAAGCAACTGGTTCGGATTTACGGCATTACTTTCCCAAAAAAGAAACTGCTTGACGAATATCTTGCGATGATTGAGGAAGCCAAGAAACGCGATCATCGTAAAGTAGGTCGCGAATTGGCTCTGTTTACGTTTTCTTCTTCGGTAGGCGCCGGATTGCCGTTGTGGTTGCCGCGCGGCACACAGTTGCGCCAGAAACTGGAAGATTTCCTGAAGCAGATTCAGCGCAGGTACGGGTATGAACAGGTAATAACGCCGCATATCGGAGCCAAACAATTGTACGTCACATCCGGCCACTATGCCAAATACGGCAAGGATTCGTTTCGGCCGATTCACACGCCGCAGGAAGGCGAGGAGTTTTTGCTGAAACCGATGAACTGTCCGCATCACTGCGAGATTTTCAAGGCGTTTCCCCGTTCCTACAAGGATTTGCCATTGCGTTTTGCCGAATTCGGTACGGTATATCGTTACGAACAAAGCGGTGAACTGCACGGATTAACGCGTGTACGCGGATTTACGCAGGACGATGCACACTTGTTCTGCCGTCCCGATCAGTTGAAAGACGAGTTCCTGAAAGTGATGGATATTATTTTCATTATCTTTAAAGCGCTTAATTTTGAAAACTTTGAAGCGCAGATTTCGTTGCGTGATCCCAACAACAGGGAAAAATACATCGGTTCGGACGAGAATTGGGAAAAGGCCGAACGCGCGATCACCGAAGTTTGCAAAGAAAAAGGACTTCCAGCGCGAATCGAACTGGGTGAAGCTGCGTTTTACGGTCCGAAACTTGATTTCATGGTCAAAGATGCGCTCGGCCGTCGCTGGCAACTGGGTACCATTCAGGTAGATTATAACTTGCCCGAATGCTTTGAACTCGAATATACGGGCGAAGATAACAGAAAGCATCGGCCGGTAATGATCCACCGTGCTCCGTTCGGTTCGATGGAGCGTTTCGTCGCCGTACTGATCGAACATACGGGAGGCAAATTTCCACTTTGGCTGACGCCCGATCAGGTAGCAGTGATGCCTGTTGGTGAACGATTCAATGAATACGCATACCGGGTCGCTCGTCAGTTGGAAGCACAGGATGTGCGCGTACTTGTAGACGACCGAAATGAAAAGATCGGACGCAAAATACGCGATAATGAGTTGAAAAAAATACCCTATATGCTTGTCGTAGGTGAAAAAGAGATGGAAAATGATGAAGTTTCCGTAAGAAAACAGGGCGAAGGTGATAAAGGTTCGATGAAAATTACTACCTTTGCAGCGCATTTGAAAGCCGAAGTCGACGAAATGATGAATCGATGGGAGTAAGTAACAAACAAATTGGTTATATATTAAAGCATTGAGGAGGGATAGCATATCTATTTTTGAATGAGAAACGACCACGTTAAAGAACAGTACAGAATCAACGAACGGATTCGTGTTCCCGAAGTGCGCTTGGTTGGCGAGAATGTTACGATCGGCATTTATCCGATACGCCATGCCTTGCAGATGGCCGAAGATTTGGAATTGGATTTGGTGGAAATTTCGCCCAATGCCGTTCCTCCCGTATGTAGGATCATTGATTATCAGAAATTTCTTTATCAACAAAAAAAACGCCAGAAAGAGCAGAAAGCAAAGTCGGTTAAAATTGTTGTGAAGGAAATACGGTTTGGACCTCAGACAGATGACCATGACTACAACTTCAAGTTGCGTCATGCGAAAAGTTTTTTGGAAGAAGGTGCAAAGGTAAAGGCTTACGTGTTTTTTAGAGGACGTTCCATTTTGTTCAAGGATCAGGGTGAAGTGTTGTTGTTGCGATTTGCCAACGACTTGGAAGATTACGGAAAAGTGGAACAGATGCCGGTGCTGGAAGGAAAGCGGATGACTATTATGCTGACGCCCAAGAAAACAGGTGGCAGTTTGGGAAAACATTCGGTGTCCAAAACATTGCCGAAACCAAAAGAAGAATAAAGATTAGATTATTAATATAAAAAGATTGAGTAATATGCCAAAATTAAAGACTAATTCCGGTGCCAAAAAGAGGTTCGCCCTTACCGGAACAGGGAAGATCAAGCGAAAACATGCTTATAAAAGTCATATTCTGACGAAGAAGACAAAAAAGCAGAAGCGAAACCTGACCTTAACCGGTCTGGTAGCGAAGGTGGATGTGAATAATGTAAAGCATTTGCTTTGTCTGAAATGAAACGGATTATTTACAGGAGATATTAAAACAGAGTTATTAACCGAATGTTCAGCTCCCAAGATCATCTGATAAAGGTGGCGCTAACATTCAAAAATGTAGAATTATGCCAAGATCAGTAAATCATGTTGCTTCAAGAGCAAAAAGAAAACGGATTTTGAAACTTACGAGAGGTTACTACGGCGCTCGCAAGAATGTATGGACAGTTGCTAAAAACACGTGGGAAAAAGGATTGACCTATGCGTTTCGCGACCGTCGAAACAAAAAACGAAACTTCCGCGCATTGTGGATTCAGCGTATTAATGCGGCAGCCCGTCTGGAAGGTTTGTCGTATTCGCGTCTAATGGGCGGTTTACGTGAAGCCGGCGTTGAAATCAATCGGAAAGTTCTGGCCGATTTGGCCATGAATCATCCGGAAGCATTCAAAGCCGTCGCAAGCAAAATAAAGTAAGCGGATCATTTGCAAAAAAAACGCAGAGTGATTATATGTCTAAATATCATTCTGTTATCTTCTTCAGATAAAAAGGAATATGTTAATACTGATTTTCTCTGATGAAAATATTTGCACAATTCATGCCAAATACATACCTTTGCATGTGAAAAAATGAATGAGTTAAGCCGCATTTGTTCGATTGGGAAACTCATCAGAAATATGAATATTCCGAGACAAGCGCTTGCTGTCGATGGCGGGCCGTAATTCCTCAGTTTTGAGGAAATGCTAAGCAACGACGGATTACAAAGACGGTAAAGGCACTCAAAACCTGTCATACGGAGTTTGTACATATCTACGGTGCGGCTTTTATAACAAACGGGTAACCCTCTGTCGGAGGGAAGCCCGTTTTGTTTTTGATATGATTCTATTCAGTTGCTCCTTAACAACTCTGTATTTTCACAGAGCGGATAAAAAAATTTTGCCAACTATAAATCTGAAAATGAGCCAGCGTATTTTTTCTTTGAGTTTTTTCATCATTTTCTTCAAATTCCAGGCAGTTCCTGCCATCAAAGCGTTAATCTGTACGCCTTTTTCGCCCCAAAGATAATTCTCCGGCAACCGATAATCCGTCACTTAAAATTTCTCTTCATTTGATTCAGTAACGGCTCTATCGTGTGTCCGTCAAAAGGATTGCCCAAAAAAAACCTGAATCGCCAAGATGATTTTTTTGAATGTAATTGGCGTTCCGACGGATGTAAATTGCATTTTTTTGAATGTAAATTACTCTCCGATGGATGTAAATTGCATTTTTTTGAATGTAAATTACTCTCCGACGCATGTAAATTGCATTTTTTTGAATGTAAATTACTCTCCGACGGATGTAACCGGCATTTTTCAAATGTAATAAATGGCGTTCCGACGGATGTAAATACCATTCGTGATATTTTATTAAGAAATCTTCATTGCCGGAATAAAGTTGTTTTTTGGACGGGATAGATATAATCGCCGCCGTCGCAGTGAGCGTAAATCACAAGCGGTTTGTCCGGAATGGCATTACTGCCGCGTCCAAGCGTTTCCGCTTCGATTTCGCCTTTGGTCGAAAAAGCATAAATGCCATAATAAGAATTGCTTTCATCGCTTTGATGAACCAAATGCCGTATTAAATCCGATGCAGTCGAAATAGTCGTCAACAACAAAAGGGACATTGGGAAAACGAAAAACGCCAACAGTCCGTGAGGTATAAACTGTTGACGTTTTTTCCTGCTCTTCCTCTTGGACTTGAACCAAGGACCCTCTGATTAACAGTCAGATGCTCTAACCAACTGAGCTAAGGAAGAAAAAGATGCCTCGAAAATTTCGGGACAAAAGTACGGCTATTTTTCCAACTGTGCAATACTTTTGCGGAAAAGATGATGGATTTCATCTAAAAAATAACAGAACCGGTTATTCTCAGCCTGCGTCCGATTTGCCCGACAGCACATATATCAGCGACTCAACGGATGCGGCTTTGGAAAAACAGGAAATGACGCCGCAAATTTGCGAAAAAGAGTATTGAAATCACCCGTTGACAGAGAAACAGAAGAAAAACAGCGCCGAAAAATCGCGTTTTCGCAGCTGCGCAGAACATATTTTTGGATTTGTTGAAAACTCAATGAACGGAATTTATCTCCGCTCAACCGGTTTTAATCGGGCAAAAGAAATTATCGGGTGAATGAATTTGACCTGAAACCTGTTTCGGTATGAGCAGGTAACCGGATTACAGCTTTTACCGGTAAAGGCATAAATATAAAAAACAGATAAACAGATCGACGGAAATTTTTGGGGATTTCGAGAACGAATGTCAAAAAAAAGTTGTAATATTGCAGCGATTTTCAGATTGCGGTTTAACGGACTTCGGCTTTGTCGGAAAATCAAAAATAGAAAAATGGAATGTTAGAAGTCCCCGAATAAGAAATTATGAAAGAAAGAATCATTAAAATTTTTATGGCTTCGTCCGACGAGCTGGAAGCCGACCGTGCCGTTTTCGGCAATTTGGTACGCCGTCTGAACGACATGTACAAAAAACGCGGCATTTACATCGAACTCTTTCAGTGGGAAGATTTTGACGCCGCCTACAATGGCAAACGCAAGCAGGGCGAGTACAACGACAAAGTGCGCGAAAGCGACCTGTTCCTTGCTTTTTTCCACAAAAAAGCAGGTGAATTTACGGTCGAAGAATTTGATGCGGCGCTGGAAGGATTTGACCAAAACGCACAGCCAAAGGTATATACCTATATGCGCGACCTTGAACCCAGCGAGCAGGAGCAGGACAGTTTGAAAGCCTTTAAAGACCGGCTGTATCATGATATGGGGCATTACTGGTGTCGCTATGGCAATACTGATACGATGAGACTCCATTTTGTATTGCAATTCCAGCAATTGGAAGAAAACCGACATGCCACACAGTTGGAACTGAAAGATTC
>JAITHZ010000075.1 GCA_031279795.1 Bacteroidales bacterium | reverse complement strand
GGCGATGGCCGAGCGAAAAAGCGGTTCCATTGTAAACGTCTCGTCGATGACGGCTTATGCGGCGATTACCCGCGTGCCCGGATACTCGGTGGCGAAAACCGGAATCAGCAACTTCACGCAGTGGCTCGCGATGGAAATGGCGATGAAATACGGCGACGGAGTGCGCGTAAACGCCATAGCTCCGGGATTTTTTATCGGCGATCAAAATCGCTCGGTACTTATCAATCCCGACGGCTCGCTCACCGAACGCAGCGAAAAAGTTCTTGCCAAAACGCCCATGAAACGTTTTGGCGACATTTCGGAACTCAACGGAGCGGTACAGTTTCTGTGCAGCGAGGCCGCAAGTTTCGTTACCGGAATAGTAATGCCTGTCGATGGCGGATTCAGCTCATTCAGCGGAGTGTAAATAAAGCAGTATCGTTGTGTTACTATTGAATTTTCATTGTACTGGAAATATTTGCAATGAAAACTATGCCTAACTAACATTACTCAAAAAATTGTAATAACATGAATAAATTAAACAGTATAAATCAGAAGATAGGGAAATATCGATGGACAATATGTTCGTTGCTGTTTTTTGCAACTACAGTAAATTATCTTGACCGTCAGGTGCTTAGCATTTTGCAGCCACGCCTGTCCGAAGAATACGGATGGACAAACAGCAATTATGCCGATATCGCTGCTGCTTTTCAGTTTTGCTACGCTTTGGCTGTACTTTTTGCCGGACGATTTATTGATTGGATTGGTACTCGTCGCGGCTATATATGGGCAATTGCCGTTTGGTCGCTGGCTGCAGTAATACATGCTTTTGCCATTGGGATAGGCGAAACTGTATCTCCTTTGTTGTCGCTTATTGGCATTGTGTTGCCGGTGTCTGTATTAGGTTTTATTGTAGGGCGCATAGTACTTGCCGTAGGAGAGGCTGGAAATTTTCCAGCAGCAGTGAAAACTGTTGCTGAGTGGTTTCCGAGACGCGAACGCTCGCTGGCTACAGGGATTTTCAATTCAGGAGCAAACATTGGCGCCATAATAGCGCCTCTTACAGTGCCATGGATTGCCGATAAACTTGGTTGGCAAGCTGCATTTGTAATAATCGGCGGAATAGGATTTTTATGGATTTTGTTTTGGATGATTTTTTATGATTCCCCACGCGCAATGCTTGATAAAGGAAAAATTACCAAGTCTGAATACAATTATATTCACAGCGACAACGATATAAGTACTATTCAGGCAGCCACACCAATCGAAAATGATAAGAAAAAAATATCATGGCTTCGGCTGCTTGCTTACAGACAAACGTGGTCGTTTTTCTTCGGAAAGTTTATGACCGACGGTGTGTGGTGGTTCTTCCTGTTCTGGCTTCCAGCATATTTGAAAAATCAGTACAATCTTGAAGGTACCGAAATTACTTTGCCACTAACCGTGCTATATAGTATGACGATGGTAGGCAGCATTTGCGGCGGATGGTTTCCTGCATTTTTTATAAAAAAAGGTTTTGAACCATATCGAGCACGTATGGCAGCAATGCTTATCATAGCCTGCATTCCGCTGGTAGTATTATTGGCACAACCTATGGGTTACATTTCGATGTGGGTACCTGTAATACTCATTGGTATAGGATGTTCGGCACATCAGGCATGGTCGGCAAATATTTACACAACGGTATCGGATATGTTTCCCACGAAAGCTGTTGCATCAATTGTTGGAATAGGTACAATGGCAGGTGGTTTAAGCGGAGTAATAGTATCAAAAGCTGCTGGGAAATTGTTCGACTATTACGATGCTCTCGGAACGATAGAAACAGGATACACGATAGTATTTTCATTCTGCGCTATTGCATATCTTGCAGCATGGTTTATAATGAAAATGTTTGTACCAAAATTTAAACAAATAGAAATATAATTGTTAGAGGCTGTCTCAAAAGCCCTAAGCATTGCGGCTTGATACACAATATCCTGATAATCACGCTTTGTTTTTCGGGAGATTCCGCGCTTGGCGCGGAATGACGAACTTTTGAGACAGCCTCAAGCATATTAAACATCAAAAGAACGGCGTTGGTTTTATGCAACGCCGTTCTTGAAAATATTATTTAACAAAAATTTATTGTATTCCTAATTCCTTTTTTACAGCAGCCAAAAGATTTGTACTTTGTGCTTCGTCGAAATAATGCAGGGCAGTTGATTCGAATACATAAACGTATGCGCCTGCTTTGGCTACTTTGCTTATGGTTTCTGTTGCTTTTTTCACTATCGGAGCAAACAAATCTTCCTGTTTTTTGCCAAACAATTCCTGAGATGTTGTTTCTTGCTCTTGAAAACGCTTTTGAATGCTCTGAATTTCTTGAAACTTCACTTCTCTTTTTTCTTCTGTCCAAGTATCTCCGTTTTGTTGAAGTTCATTCATTTTTTTGTTGTATTCAACTTGAATGCCTTCCAAGTTCGATTGCAATTCTTTTCCGTATGCTTCTAATTTTTCTTGAGCTGTTTTAAATTCTGGCATCGATTGAATAAGTTCGGTACGATTGATGTGTGCAAATTTTTGAGCAAACACATTGTTTGCAAATGTTGCAAGAGCAACTACAAATACTGTTTTTAGTAAATTTTTCATACTATTATTATTTTTTGATTTTATTTTTTAGACGACAAAAGTAGTAATTTTTTATTATTTATATCCTAATTTTTCAAGAATTTTATCGCTGACATCATATTTAGAGTTTACATAAATCATTGATGCGTTGTTTGCCAAGTCGAAAATTGTTGCATATCCGCCATCGTCGGCAAAGTTTTTTATTGCATTAAAAATACGTTCCTGAATAGGTTTCATCAGTTCTTCGCGTTTTTTCGACAGTTCGCCTTCCGGAGCAAAATATTTTTGCTGCAAGGCTTTCACCGTTTTCTCTTTTGCAATAATTTCGTCTTCGCGTTTTTTCTTCATTGCATCAGATAACAG
>JAITHZ010000054.1 GCA_031279795.1 Bacteroidales bacterium | reverse complement strand
TTACCGAAAAATAACATTCCGAGCAGCGGTAAGCCCGAAGGTACGATAAAGCATGTTAGCAGAAATCCGATAACGGGAAACAGAATCTTTTCCGTATGCGAAACAGCACGTGGCGGTTTCATTCGGATAATCCGTTCGTGCTTTGAGGTCAGCAGCCGCATAATTGGCGGCTGGATGAGCGGCACCAGCGCCATGTAGGAATAGGCTGAAATTGCGATAGCTCCCATCAATTCAGGTGCAAGACGCGAAGAAAGGAAGATAGCTGTCGGGCCGTCGGCTCCGCCGATAATTCCGATTGAAGCCGCTTCGTTTGGAGCAAATCCTGAATTAAGAGCAATGGTATAGGCGCCAAAAATCCCCAGCTGTGCAGCCGCCCCAATCAGCAAGAGTTTCGGATTGGAAATGAGCGACGAAAAATCGGTCATTGCACCAATACCCAGAAATATCAACGGCGGATACCAGCCATTACGTACCCCCGAATAGAGGATGTTCAGCACGGAACCTTCTTCATAGATGCCCACTTGCAGGCCAGAAAAGAACGGAATGTTCCCAATCAGGATACCAAACCCAATGGGAACCAGCAACATCGGCTCCCAATCTTTGATAATGGCTAAGGCGATGAAAATCAGTCCGACACAAATCATGGCGAAATGTCCCGGCGTAGCGTTGGCAATGCCGGTGTATTTGTAAAATTCGCCTAAATTTTCAGTTAAAAATGTCCACGATTCGCCCATCATTCAATGACAATTAAATCGGCGCCTTCCAATACGGATTGGCCTTGTGATACTTTAATTTCGCTGATTTTCCCGTCGCGGTCGGCCAGGATGTTATTTTCCATTTTCATGGCTTCAAGCACCAGAAGTTTTTGTCCAGATTTTACGGTATCTCCCTGTTTGGCAATCACTTGAATAATTACTCCGGGCAGTGGAGATTTGATTGTAGAACCTGCTGTGGCCACAGAAGGTTTCGATACCGGAGCCGACGGAGCTGCAACTGTAATGGCAGGGTTGTTGGCCGGCGCTTTGGGAATGGCTGATTTCAATTTTTTTGCGGTATCTTTTTTTGATTCACGTTCCAGTTGTACGCGGTATGCCATCCCGTTTACTTCAACTGTGGCCGTATGTTCGTCAATATCAGTTATATTGACTTTGTACAGATTGCCGTTGATTTTTATTTTCTATTCCTTCATTTCTTATCGTTTTTGGGTTAGTTTATTAGGTATTTCACGCAATGTGTATATTTTCGAGTTCCATGGCGAATATGCCCTTCGCACACGATGAATCGTCAGGATTGTTGTTTCGATGTCGTGTTCGTCTTTCAGATATTCGTGCAAAGCCATAGTGATGGCGGCGCAAATTTCGCCGGTTTCTCTGACGGAGGCCGATTCCGAAATCGAAGGTTTCTTGTATTTTTCCTGTTTAGCTACCGCACGCTGAGCCCGTTTGTTGCTCAGAGAAACGGCGCCATTTCCTATTGTTTTGAATAATAAAAACAAAACAATCAGTGAAGAAAAAACAACCAGCATTGCCGTCAATGTCATGATAATACCGGCAGGGTCATTTGTCAGCAAACGCTGATTGGCAGATTCCTGTTCCACAATGATATTTGTCGAACTGGGCGTGGTTCGTTCAAGAAGTCCCCATTTCGTGTCGCCGTCAATGATACGTCCAAAGGATGTATCAGCAGCCAGTTGTGGAAAAGTTATGCTGTCGATCAACGTTTTACCGTCGCTGCTGAACAGTGCGATAAAATTTGCTTCGGCCAGCGTAAAGTTTACGTGAAACGTTCCGTGCGTAGGTTTGTTATCTGCCCAAAACAATACATGCTGACGCGGTTTGATTTTCGTCAGCACATCGCCTTTCGGTATCGGGTATTTGGTCGGATTCTTCAGGTTGTCGGTCAGATAGCATCCGCCAATGTCAACAGTTCCATAAGCCGAATTGAAGACCTCGAACCAGGAATTGCGCACGCCAAAATCGTCTTCAAAATTTTCGACATTATTTGACAAGACTTCATTCAACCGCAAATCGAAAATGCTTTGCGACTGAACGGCAACCCAACTGCACGCCGCCAAGACCGCCAATAATAAATACCTTTTTATATAATCATACTTTTTCATTCTCCTGTATTATAAAGGTAAGTTATCGTGTTTTTTTGACGGATTTGTCAATTTTTTTGTCGCTAACTGCTGCAATGCTCGAATGACACGGAAGCGGGTGTTACGCGGTTCGATTACGTCGTCAATGTATCCGTATTTAGCTGCATTATAAGGATTAGCAAATTTATTGATGTAGTCGTTTTCCTTTTCTTTTGCAAAGGCGGCAGGTTCGGACGATGCGGCCATTTCTTTTCCGTAGAGAACTTCAATAGCTCCGGCTGGCCCCATCACGGCTATTTCGGCCGATGGCCATGCGTAATTGATATCTCCGCGCAAGTGCTTGGAACTCATCACACAGTAAGCGCCTCCGTATGATTTCCGCAGGGTAACGGTAACTTTCGGTACAGTAGCCTCGCCATACGCATACAACAATTTAGCGCCATGAAGGATAACGCCGTTGTATTCCTGTTGGGTTCCGGGCAGAAAACCCGGCACATCGACAAGCGTCACGAGCGGGATGTTGAAAGCGTCGCAAAAACGGATGAAACGGGCAGCCTTTCGGGATGCATTGCTGTCGAGCGAGCCACCCAGCCACGAGGGTTGATTGGCGATTAATCCAACGCTGATTCCGTTGAAACGCGCAAAGCCGATTATAATGTTGCGTGCATAATCCTTCTGTATTTCAAGAAATTCGCCATAATCAACAATTGAGCCAATGACTTCGTACATGTCGTAAGCTTTAGTTGGCTGATCGGGAATGATTTCGTTCAGCGAATCTTCCAGCCGGTCAATCGGGTCGTTACACGACATGAGTGGTGTTTCTTCGAGATTGTTTTGTGGAATAAAACTCAACAGTTTGCGAATCAACGTAATGGCATCGTCTTCTGTTTCGCTTGCGAAGTGGGCGACGCCCGATTTGGCAGCATGTACGCTGGCGCCGCCAAGTTCTTCCTGCGTAACATCTTCATGCAAAACCGACTTGACGACTTTCGGGCCGGTCAGGAACATGTAGCTTGTTCCTTTGATCATGATGTTGAAATCGGTAAGAGCAGGCGAATACACTGAGCCGCCGGCACATGGGCCGAAAATTCCGGAGATTTGCGGAATAACACCCGACGCAAGAATGTTCTGCTGAAAAATATTGGCATAACCCGCCAGTGCATTAAC
>JAITHZ010000040.1 GCA_031279795.1 Bacteroidales bacterium | reverse complement strand
TTTAACAGAAGAATCAAATATTGATGGAAAAATTGTTAGTGCAAAATGGTATAACAATAAAAATGAAAGTATTGAAACTGCTTTGGTAAATGCAGAAGTCAAAATAGAATTAATAACCGAGAATATTTCTGATGGGTCTCAAATAAAAGTACAAATCAAAGAAAAAGATGCTGATGTTTTAAAAATTTTGAATACTACCGTCAAGGAGAATAAAATTAAATATGACAAAATAAAATTAGAGGAAGAATGGGAAGATAAAATTTTATTAATTACAGTTCAAAACAATGTATCACAACCTTTCAACGGTACGGATTTTTTAACTGTTGAAGCCCAATTTTGCGACCCTTTAGATACAATGAAAATAAGAAAAAACAGAGCAAGTAATCTATATGGTAAAGTTCGGACAAAAGAAGGTGTTGCTAATTCAAAAAATCATCAAGGGTTTGATTACTATGCTGTTTCTGGCACAGATATTAAAGCCGTTTCTGATGGTGTAGTAAAGAAAATTGTCAAACCTTCTTCGGGAGATTATGGAATACAATTGGTAATAAAAATAGATAATTCTATATATTATGCATTTTATGCGCATTTGTCAGAAATAGGAAGTGGCATTAGTATTGATTCTGAAGTTAAAAAAGGAGATACAATAGGCAAAACAGGTAAAACAGGTAACGCAAGTTCCTTAACAAGAGGCGACTTGCATTTACATTTTGAGTGTAGGACAGAAGTTTCACCCGGATTAGGTTTAGTCGGACGGGAATCGCCTAATAGAATTGTGGTAACAAAGTTTTATACTCAAAATGATACAGTAGATACAAATGGTAATTATACCAAGAATCAAACAAATTCAGGTGTAAAAAAAGTAGAGTCTGATGGAACAGAAACATTAATGAGCATAGAATGAAAAAGATAGTATTTTTTGGCGTGTTAGTATATGCTTTGATTTCGTGTCAAACAAATAAAGTTGTAAATACAGCAACGAACTGTAACAATAGCAAAGACAGTGTTTATATTGTTAAACAGGAATTGGAACATTCGGAAGTATATACGTTATATCATTGTGATAGAAAAATATATGAAATTACTACGGAAGACGGCAGTTCTATCGACTATCAATATCATTACAATGATAAAACGGTTGATTATAATTGTTATTCAGTCTATAACAATTCGGGCGATTGTTCAAAATATGTGTTTTTTAATAGAAAAAACAGAGTGTTTTATACCACGAAAACTTGCTTTTCAGGTTTCTATCCCGAAAAATCGAACATCGACTTTGAAAATCTGAAATTGGTTTTGTATAATAACAATGATAATTTAGGATATGAAAATATAATATTAGAAGACAGTATTTTGTTTGTACCATACAGTAGCACAACAAAAAACATTACAGCAAAAATTATACTTTTATTAAAATAAAAAAGGAGAATTATTACGATGCGAAGCTCAAAAAAGTGATTGGTTTGATTGTTAGAAACAATATTCAAAAATGAAAACAAATAAAATATTCACAACCGTTTTTATTTTGGTTTTATTTTTCTCTTGTGGAAATAAGCCCAAACAAGGACAGGAAACCGAAATTGCACTTGCAAACGAAAAGTTTGCAGAACTTGGCATTGACAAGTTGCAAATAAAAGATTTGCCTTTGATTGATTCTACAAGTTTTGATAATTATGGCTTTGCCAACAAGCTAAATCAAACGCAAATTCAAGCGTTAAAACTTAACGGCAGATTTAATGATGTCAGTGATTTTTATTTGAATTACAGAATAAACCTGTCGGAAAACGTTATCAGTCTGGTAATAAGTTATCAAAAAGGCGAATATGAGTTATTTACTGTTCTAATCAATTATGACGACGATTATAATATCATTGACACATTGGATATTGCCTATGACGAAATTGCTGAATCGTTGTCAAGAATAATAAGCACAGTGCAGACAGACAAAATTCTTGTAGAACGTTTTAATTATATGGAAGACGAGAGTGTGTCGGAAATATCTGTTTATAATATAGATACCTTAGGCGTTTTCCAAATGAAATAAACCATAAATAATAATTATGAAAATCAAATCTCGCGACCCGATTATTCGCGCCCACTTACAAAGAATAGCCCCTTTGCTTATGCTTTTTGAAGGCATCTATTGTTGTGTTCGCTGGCTTGTAAGAAAGGCTATCCGTCGTCGGGCATAAAAATCGTAAAATACAGAAAAACACATCTGCCATGAAACCCAAAAACAACAAAGACATCTACCGTGCCTATGGGCTGTTTGCGCTCTACCTGTCGTGCTGCGTACTTGTGGGCGTTGCCGTTTATTTTTTCTACACGAAAACCACCGAAACCGAAGTGGAACGCATTGTCGAGAAAATGGACGAATACGACCAAATCTTTGTCCGCCAAAGCGAACTGACGGACAAAATAGACTCGCTGCACTCGTACATCAATCTGTTCAACACCGGCAAAAATGATGTTTTGCTAATGAATGCCGTCAGCAAGCGGAAACAGGAAATTTCGGCATTAATGGACAATATGAGCGGTCGCGACGTGCGCATGTACCAAAAACTGATAAGCGAAGTCAATTCGTTTCTCAGCATCAAAGACTCGCTGCGCATCACGCAGGAAACGGAAACTATGGTAAAAAAGGAACTCAAACAGTGTATTGAGGACAACAAACAACTGAAACGCAAAATAACCATCGGCGGTATTACCATCGAAAAATAACCCGAAAAACGATGAGCGAAAACAACAAAACCACCCGCAACCGGCGGGAACACATCACAGGCTTTATTTATGTTACCCTGCTGTTTGTCATTGCCACAGCCGTGTGCTGCATTTGCATATCCCACTACTCGGGCAACCGCAAAAGCGTAGCCCGCAAAGAATTTGCCATTGCCAAAATGGGACGTATCCATCAGTTTCAATCCGTGCAAGGCGAACAAATGACCGTGATTGATTCCATCTACAACAAAATCAAAGCCTTCAACCCCGAAGTGCAGGCAAGTTACGAAGAAAACGACATCAAATATTACCTGAACGAAATAAAATCGCTGCAAACCCAATATGGCTATGACAAACGCTACAAAGTATTTTATCAGGTAGCCGGCTTTTACAATATGTGGTTTGCCGACCGGAAAGAATTGTGGAGTAAAACGCAAAACATCAACAGTTTCAGGAAAAATCTGGAAGATTGCGAAATCGGACTTCAAAAGAAAAAAGAAGAATTAAAGACAAAAAAATAATACGGTTATGAACAACATATTCAACCGCCGCACGGTCATCATTCTGTTGTCGCTGGCAATCATCATCTGTTTGGTATTGGGCTTTCGCGCGTATCTGTCGGCTCGTCCGGTGCAGGCATCCGTAACGCCTGCGGACGTGGAATTGGGCGTTCCCATACAGTATGCCGACAGCACGAAAAGCGCGGACAGGTGGCTGTGGGAGTTCGGCAATGGCGACACTTCCGAAGCACAGTCCGGCGAATACACCTATCCCACCACCGGCAAGTACCAGATACGGCTGACGGTTGACGGCAAACTCGAAAAGAAGTTTATTGTCAATATCCGCCCCGTTCCGCAGGAAAGCCCGCAGGAACAACTGATTGAGATTGTTGCGCCGTCCGCTGGCTTGGAGAGCGAATGGATTACGTTTCGGGGCGAGGGCAGTTCCAAAGAGTGGCGTTGGGAGTTCGGCGAAACCGGAATGGTTGACGCCCGCGAGCGCACAGCCATTTACCGCTACAGCGAGCCGGGAGAATACGAAGTATTACTTTCTACGGAAGAAACGCAATATCCCATTCGCCACAAAATCAACATTGAACCGCGCTACACCGAAGCCGACACAACAAACATCGAAACGATGATAAGCAACGAGGTCAAAGAAAAGTTGCAAGCCATTATTGACCAGAAACCGTTCAACAGCAACTATAACTATATCCTGAAAACTTACCTTTGCAATAATCCCAATACGCTGGTGGTAGTCAATAACAGCAAGAAAAACGATTTCTATTCCTATTGTCAGGGATTGAAAATAATCGGGCGCAAACGCACCATCATCGAAAATGTGTTGTTTGACTGGGACAAAGATTACTGTATCGTGAAATTAATCGTTATTCAAACGGAAAGAGAGTAAAAAAATGAGATGGATACATACGACAGTTAAAATAGCGGCATTGTGTGCCGTTGGCGGAATAATTGTTTCCTGTTCCCCTGTTCACCGTTTTACGCGCGTAAAGAAAATACCGCGCGAATATTCGCTCAACTACTGTGTAGGCGAAGTGAAAGCCCCCAAAACGGACTTGAACAAAGAGCCGTGGATTGTTTTTTCCGACCATGAGAAAAACCAGACTTACAACAATGTGGGCGGTAAAGTAAAGCATAAAGATGTGGATTATCTCGACCCGTTTTTGGTAATCAAACAAAAAAACGATTACCTGCGCCTGATAAAATACACGCCCGACGTTCTGAAAAACGGCAAATTGGATTACAAAAAAGCGGAATACTGCGGATGGATGCGCAAATCCGACCTGTTGCTGTCGCAGCAGTCGGAAACGGACGTATTCAGCGGGAAAAAGAACAAAATGCTGGTTATGTTTTCCGATACGCTGTTTGCCCACGAGCCGGACAACTATTTCGCCGTTGATTCCGTCAAAACGTACAAAGATTTTTTGATGAGTTCGCCTGCCGCCGCCGTATCTCCATACAGTGTTATTTATCGGTTGAAACAGACAGAAACAGGCGACAAATCCCTGATAGCCAAAAAGCCCTATCTGAAAGCCGATGACGTGAAAACCGACGTTTTAGGCTGGATTGACAACTGCTTCATTAAAGACATCGGCGCCGGACTGCATGCCGACAATGCCACCATTCCCGCCGATGCGCTGCACTATGCAGGGAAAAACGGCGAGTCGGTCGGTATTCCCAAAGACGTTGCGGAAATGGCGCAACTGTTGACTAAACAATACAAAACCATTCGTTACAATCCGGTAGCTTCCTATTCGGTGCGGGATTCGCTGACGGCATTCCGCACACGCACCGTTATTCCCCTGTTTGACTACAATGGCAATTATATTTTCAATGTCAATGGCGGGCATATATCTCAGCGCTCGTTCCGCACGATAGCCAAAAAGTTACGGAAAATCAACGTGTCATTTGTCTTTGAGGGCAGAGAACAAACCGTCACGCAGTTTCCGCAAATTGTCAATGCCTTGCAAAACCTGCAACCGCTATTTGAACAGGACAGAGATTTTTCTTATCGCTTCAATTGTGTAATGGTGTTTGACGAAGGCTTCAGCATGCTCCCGTTCAGCACCAGACTTACGCCCAATTATTCCGAACTGATGAATTTGCTTGCCGAAAAAGCCAATCGAAAAGACAGGCTGAAAACCACACCATTGATAAAAGGCTGGGAGGGCTTGAGCAAAGCGCTGAAAATATTGGATGATGAAAAAGACGCCGTTAATCTGATTGTCCTGATTGGCGAAAAAGGCTACACGGGCGAAAATGTCGATGAAACACTGATACGCCGTCTGATAGAACTGAACTGCCGGATATTGGGCTTTCAGGTGTATGCAGGCGAAGAGGACGAATACAATGATTTTGTATTGGCGATTGAAAATATGATTTATTCCTGCGCCGACGGTATGATAGAAAACAAAAAAGAACTGCTGGTTTCACCCGCGCAAATCAAAAAGGAAAACAGTTTTCGGGAATACGGCGTAAAAAACAGTTTCCGTCTTGATTTTCCCGAATGCAGCATCACGCAGGGTTTTTTGTATTTTCCGCAAAAGGCTGAAAACATTGCATTGGAAGTGATACCCGCCGGTATTGACACCATCCTGCAACAGGTGAGGCGGGACAATCTGGATATGACGGCGCAAATGCTCAAAGCGTTTAACTCGGTGGGTAACAACCGCACACGGTTCGACAGCCTGTATGTGCGCAGTTATGGTTTGGACACAAACCTTATTCCGTCCAAAAAACTGATTTCCAAATTCAACAAAGAAAATCCGGGCTGGTATTTGCCCTCGAAAACAATCGTATTGGACAGCGCAGCGAATAACCGCACGAATTACAGTCTGATGCTGTCGGAACTCGAATTAAAGGAAATAAAAGCGTTTTTTAAAACCCTTACTTCGCTGGAAGTGGATTTCAAGTTTCAGGCAAAAGCCAAAAAAACGGCGCAGGGGAAAAAGACGTGCAACTGTCCCGAAAACGACTTGTTCAGCGACGAAACGTTGTCTGTTGGAACAATCGCCGCCAATGTTAATGACAGCTTGCCGCCCGAATATGCAAGCACCCGCAAAATACGCAAACAACTCTACAAACAGTATCTAACGACAATGAATTATTGCAAATACTGCAAAGAAAAGCGTAAAACCCTCAAACGTATGTCGCTTGCCGAAGTGCAGCGCAGGATAACAGGCTGCCCCACGTCCGGCGAAATGCTGAACAAAATCCGGTTAAAAGACCTGAATCGAAAAAAATACGTTTCGGACAAAATGCTGGATGAATTAATCACTTACCTCAAAAAGAAAAGCGGCGATTGGGACAAAGCCGAAGCCTTTGAATCCAACGGCGAAAAATATTATTGGCTGGAAAGAAAATTCCTGCCATAGAAAAGAATTATTTATTTTAATTTTGCAACATAAAAAATGAATCGAATATGTCATCAACAGTAGAGATAATCCCGTCAAACAGTCCGGTTGCCCTGTGTGCGTCATTGAATTACCGGCAGGACAAACAGGTTCTTTGGAAAAAGAAAGTATATACGCCCGCAGACGTAAAAGCCCGAAAACACGTTCAGTTAAAAGACGATGGACAGGCTTTTTCAAACGGTCTTTCGTGCCAATACGCCTTTAAGAAAGACGAAACGGAAAAATATGTAAAGTTTTACGCATTGGTTAATAATGTGGTAAAAAAAGAACAGACATTGACCGTTTACGTCGAGCCGCAATATCAGACCGATATTCGCGTTAAAGAGAAATCGGTGCAAGTGGATAAACCGGAAGCAACAGTTGGGGAAACTGTTAAATGCACGGTAGGATACCGCAATCATAAAAAACAGAAAGATGTGCCTGAAAAAGATGTGCCGCAATCGACCAAAGACAATGTGAAATGGAAAGTAAAAGTTGATGGAAAAACAGACCGATTGATTGTTGATGATGAAGTGATACGGGGCGGGAATATTTCGTTTAAAGTGCCGAAAGAATGGGCTGGAAAAGAGGTGCTGCTGATGCCGTATTTGAATAAGTCAGCAGAATCTATTTCGTGCAAAACAAAAATTACGGGAGGCGGCAGTCTTTTTATGTTCATTATTGCAAATGAATTGCTACCGAATGGCAAATTAGTCCGAAAAGTAGTAGTCCCGCCTTCTAATAGTGTTTGGGAGTATTTTAAAGGAAATCCTTATGAAAGATTTGGGATGCAATCGCCTAATCCAAATTCTATGATAACGATAGGTGAACACGCGGGTGGTTTTAATCAAAGTAAGTATTTATCTGCAAGTTCTTTGCCCAAAGGTGCTCCCAATATATCAGGCTCACCACAATATATTGATATTAATAAGGCACTAAAAGCAGGATGTAGAATTTATTCACCAGAGGAAATTGTTGCTGATTTAAAGAAGTTACAGAGCGAATCTCCTACTTCAGAAGTTAAAGCCAGATTGGGGAAAGTTATAAATGCCGTTGCTAATATAGAAAGAGAAACTTTAATTGAAGGCAATATACCTGCTGAAGCCATTATGTCGAAAACGTCAATGAATTTGACAAAAGGACTTCGGGTAGTAAACATAATTGGTATAGGATTTTCTGCATATCGAGTAGAACAGGCATCAGAATTATCTATTAAGGAACGTTCCGTGAAACCGATTGCTGCCCAAACAATAAGAGAGGCTGGTGGTTGGGGTATGGCAATTGTAGGCGCAAAAATTGGTGCAGTCGCTGGCGCGGCTATTGGTATAGAAACCGGTCCCGGAGCAATAATTACAGGGTTAATTGGCTCTGTTATTTTCGGAACTGCTGGATATTTTGGTGCTGATTGGGTTGCAGATTATATTTATGAAGA
>JAITHZ010000336.1 GCA_031279795.1 Bacteroidales bacterium | reverse complement strand
GATTGGTCTGCTGCTGGGTATAGTCGTAGGTCATCAAGAATATGCTTTCGCGGCTGGCTCCTTTACCCAGGTCGGAAATAAACAGATTCGACCATTCGCCATTGTAATTGGAATTTGTGAGTACGAACATCGGTTTTCCGGTTCCCTGATCGCCAAGACGTATGGCGGCATACCCCCAGTCCAACGCTTTTTGATAGCTCGCAGGACTGTTTGCCAGCACAGCCTTTTCGAGATAAAGCTCGGCCAGCAGCGCTTCGGCTGGCGGTGTGATGCGATCCCAGTGCCAGTTTTCGCTGGCGCTCAACTGAAGGGCTTCTACCCATTTGATATTTCCCCTGCCGTTGATGGGCTGGCCGTTGATGGTTATGCCGGTTTCGATGGTTTTGATGCAGTTTTCAATCAGCGTATTGAAATCGCTCACAGGATAGTCCGACAAATCCTGATAACCAGTCAGCGGATCATCAACCCACACAGCTTCGCCATAGAGTTTGGCCATCATCAGGTACGCCCACGCTTTGTAACGCAACGCACTGCCAACAAGAGCGGCAAACTCTTCGGCTTCCATTACCCTGGAATTTTTTTCGTAAAAGGCTTTTGCATGAGCGATGTAGTCGTTCACGTTCAGCACTACGTTGTAATATCCGGCAGGACTTACAAACTCGTTATCACTGAGATCGTTGTAATTGTAAATATCAATAATCTCATCGGTTGAGTTTGGGGTTGGTTCCAGCGCGTTGCTTCTCAAGCCTTCAATAAAGATGGCTTTATCGGCTACTTGCTGCACGCAGGCCGCCAACCCCATGTAGCCGGAATACAGTTCGGATTTTGTACTTGGATAGTCTTTTCCCTGTAATTTGTCTTCGGGAGACACATCGAAGAAGTCTTCGCAGGAAGTAAGCGTCATTCCTGCAAAAACGGCGGCTATTATACTGAATTTTTTTATCATCATCATCGTATTTGTTAGAATTGCAGATTAAAACCTAATTTTACATTCATGGGCTGTGCCGGTTTAGCATAGTCAAATCCTTGAAGCATCGGACTGTAGGAATAGGAAAATTCAGGATCCAAGCCCAAGTATTTCGACCATGTAGCCAGATTTTCGGCGCTCAGGTAGAACGTGCCACCGCGCAGGAACTTGATGAACCCTTCTTTGAAGGAATAGCTCAACGTCAATTCTTTGAGTTTCACAAAGGATGCATCTTCGATATAACGGTCGGAGAAACGGTTGTTGTCCATCGGATCGCCATAAACGGCGCGGGGCATGTCGGTAATCTGACCTTCGCGCGACCATCTCCGGTTTACCGAAATCAGCTGGTTGTCGAAGCTTTTCATTGACTCAAACTCGCGGCGCACGGCATTGTAGGCTTCGTTACCCACGCTGTAAGCAAAATTGGCGCTCAAGCTAAAGTTTTTGAAGCTCACGGTCATGTAGAAGCGTCCGAAGAAATCGGGATTGGCGTCGCCCAGAATCACACGGTCTTTGCTGTCGATAATGCCGTCGCTGTTCTGGTCTACAAATTTCACGTCTCCGGCCTGAAACGGCGTTCCTGCATAGGTGGTATAGGCTTTTTCCGTTCCGTCGGGCGCTGTACAGGCGCTGGCTGCTTCGGCTGCGGAGGCGTAAATGCCGTTGGTTTGGAATCCGTAAAAACTGTAAGCGGCTTTTCCTTCGCTGCTGATCAAGGCCGAACCGTCGGGCAGTTCAATAATCTTGCCGCTTTCACCGCTCATGTTCGACAACTCGTTTTTGTTTTTGCTGAACGTTCCACCGGCTATTAACTTCCAGTTGCGCGTATTGAGCAGATAGGCCTGAATGCCCAACTCTACGCCGGTGTTTTTGATTTTGGCGGCATTGACATAATTGGTTTTGAAACCGAATACCGGCGAAATAGCCTTGTCGAGAATCACATTGCTGGTTGTAGCCTGATAGAGATCTATCGACAAATCAACCGCATTTCTAAACACCGATGCATCCAAGCCAGCGTTTAATGTGGCAGTCCGTTCAGGCACAATTTCGGTATTGGGAATATTGCTTCGCACAATACCCGAAATATTCCGGAAAGTCTGCGTAATAAAATAATATTCGCTAATCATCGACGAATAGTTGCTGTTGCCGGTAGTTGCATATTCGGCGCGCAATGTCAACTTATTGATCAGCGGCGAGTTAATCAGTCCGGGCATGTTTTTGATGTGCCATGCCGCATTGACGGAAGGATAGAACTGATAGCGCGGGGCGTCCTTTCCGGTGGAAGATGCGCCGTCGTAAGCCATGTTTACGCCCAACGACAACTGACTGTTGTAGGTGTATTCGGCGCGGCCAAAGAAGTTCATCCAGTTCCACAGGTCAATGTATCCATAAACCAAACGTCCGGTGGTGGATGTATTGTTCAGATTCTTATAAAAGTCCGAAGCTAAATTGCGGCCTTCTCCTGCGTCAAATTCCCGACTGGTAGTCATCATTTGCCAGCCAACATTTGTCTTGAAGCGGTGAATATCAATTTGCTTGTTCCACGATGCATTCAAATTGAAATAAAGGTTGGTAGTTTCCTTGACGCCTTTGCGGACGGTATTGTTGGCCAACCCGTCGGACAGAGGCATAATGGTTTTGCCGGTAACGCCCGGAATCATCACTTCGGCCTTGTTGTAATTGTATATCAGCCCTGCCAGTCCGGTCAACGTCCAGTCGCTATTCGGATGATAGTTCATGCCGCCGTTCATCACCACATCGTAGGTCATACCCTCCAGAGTGGCGTCTTTCACGAGCGCCAGAGGATTACTTACCGCATCGTTTGTATAGATGTTGTCGTTGATGTCTTTGATAGGAGCCAGGTCGGGCAACTGATTGTTCTTGTCGTCTTCCTGCCACGGACTTTTTAAAGGCGTTTTGGCTAAAGCAGCCAATAGGGGATTGGTTTCTTTCACCATGCCCTGCTCCTGAAATGTGTTGGTCAGGTAAGCCATTGAGAGCGTTGTAAAGAAGTCCACTTTCCGCGAAATGTTCACGTTAGCATTCAGGCGGGCATGGTAGCGCGTCAGGTCGGTGTTGTCAATCACACCTGACTGATTGAGGTAGCCCAGCGACAGGTCATACATGGCTATAGCATCTCCTCCCTTAATTTTCAGCACATTGTCGGTAACAAATGCCGGACGGTAGATTTCTTGCTGCCAGTTGGTATTGTTGTCATACAGGAATTTGTAGTAATACGACGGATCATCTTTCAGAAAAGGGAATGTAGTCAATACGTCGGCAGGATCGTCATAGCGGGTCAGCGCGATATTGCTGATGTAGGTCTTGTAGTCGTCGGCCTTCATCAACGGATAGGTCGCCATATTGTTGGCAACGCCATATTGTCCATAAAATTCCACTTTTGTTTCCTGGTCAGTCGCGTTATCGGTTTCAATCAGGATAACTCCATTGGCGCCCAGCGAACCGTATATGGAAGCTTCTCCGCCCTTCAGAAACGTAATATTGCGGATGTCTTTCGGATTCAATCCGTTCAATACGCTGTTCGAATAACCGTTCACGACATACGAATCGGACATGTCCGACACATAAGGTACGTTGTTGATAACGATCAACGGCGCTGAATTGCTGATGAATGATTTTATTCCACGCGCATTCAGGTACGCGCCTTCGCCGGGAGTTCCGCTTTTGGTCAGGGTACGCAGTCCGGGCAAGGCATTGTATATCGCCTGCTCAACGGAAATACTGCCTTCGCCAAAATCCGCCTTGTCGATATTGGCAAGCGACGAGGACTTGTTTTGCAACACGTCGCTTCCGAATGGTTTCAGCAAATCTTCGCTGTAATTGCGCTTATCCAGCGGCACAAGAACAGCAAAGATGTATGACCGTCCCAAGAGAGGTTGCCTAAACGTATAATAATCGGGCGACCATATTTCAATTTCGCCAGACAACGGAGGCGCTTCGATGACAAACTGTCCCATGCTGTCCGTTTGAGCAGTTGTACCCGATATGGAAACAACCGCTCCACGCAAAGGCTTGGAGTAAGCATCTATCACGACTCCTTTCAACTGAACTTTGTCCTGCGCATTAACAGGAAGAGAAGCAAACATAAACGCTCCGGCCAATGCCAGAAGTTGTATTACTCTATATTTTTTCATAAATTGCATCATTTATTGCTTAATAATTATTGTCCGTCGGTTTCAGACACCAGTGGTAAATCTGCAGTTCCCGTGTTGTTCTGGTGGCCGACGCCTGCTTGTTGAATTTCACCCGTATGCGGAATGTTTCCATCGCATTGTCGCCTTCTACAGTTACTACTCCGACCAATCCGCCCAATCCGTTCCATCTGGAAATGTTCGGGTCGACTTCGTTCACGCGGTCGTAGTTCCATGGGGACGACTTGCTGGCGTCGATTTCCGCCATTACAAGTTGAGCGCCGGGGCCGTCGGGGATGGGTGCAGCGCCCGAATGGAAATAAATATCCACAAACGCATGGTCTTTGCTTCGGAAGCCCATATACAGGTTGTATTCTCCAACCGGAACTTTCATTACCTTCGCCTCTCTTGTTACCTGATTATAGTCTATCGGCGGAAAATCCACATAAAACTCTTCCTGCTCTTCTTCCGGCGCGTATACTCCATCAACCAGTTTGGTTATCCCTTTTGCTTGGAGAATATAGTAAATGGCCGGCTGGTTGGGAGCTATAGGCGTAGCGTCGCCATTGGATACATGCCATCCGGTAGAGGTTTCGGTAACAAGCAAGCCTCTTCCGGTGTACAGCGCAGCCTTGTCTTCAGCCGACAGGTACTCGTAGTAATGCGCCAGCGACTTGATGCGCGTAATCAGCACGTTGTTCGGAATTTTCAGTTTTGTAACCTTGTACACCAGTCCGTTGCTTAATTCGTCCACATCGTTTTCATCTACTTCCTGTACGCTTGTCCGCCATACGCGCTTGGCTGTCGAGGCATGGAAGGGCGACGACAGGTCAACCTCTTCATGATAATTTTTTATAAGACCTTTCTGAAACATTGTTTCTTTTATCCAGGTTATCGCCAGTATTGTATCGGCTTGAGTAAATTCCTTAGCCATCAATTCGTATTGTGCGCGCGTTTGGTTCAAACAGGTTTCTATAACCGAATTACTTGGCAGAAACATGGTGAACTGTTCAAATTCCGAACTCAGATTCACCTTATCAAACAGCGGATTGGTGTAGTAAAACACCGAGTCGTATACCGTATTGCCGCTTTGATCTACCGAAACCGGCGTACTGTTTTCGCGGTCAAACACCTTGCGGTTATAAAATATAATCGAATCGCGAATAATCGAATAACTATCGTCCAGCATCCCGATGTAATCAAACACATTGGTCAAGGGGCGCATCAAGCCGGATATTTCATGTACGATACCGTTTTTGAAGCGTTTGCTGGATAAGATTTTAAAGTTATTCACCTCGAATCCGGCGCCATCCTGCGAAATGGTTACATAGATCCCGTTCAAGCACAATATCCGCAAGCCGTCGCGCAAGTTGGTTACAGAAAATGCCAAATTACACACATGGTATTTTCCCAGCAACGAATCTTTCAGCGCAGAAAATTCGCTGTCGTTATACTTGTCGTTCTTCACCGCCCAAACGGTCAGGTGCTGGTTTCGTCCCAACTCGCCCGCTACGCCGGCCGAATCAAGCAGGCGATAGAACTTCGAGTAATCAGATTCGCTTTTAAAATATTCTTCCAGCGTCAACGGAGAGGTTTCTTCGTCCACCACATTTCCGTCGTAGTGCTTATTCCAATCTTCGGAGCAAGATGTCCACATCAGTGCGCTCGCTGCCATTGCTAACCAAAATATCTTTTTCATAATACTTCGTATTTATTTAAATTATTTATATTTTTTTATTCAGCAGGAACAAATTCCACATAATCTATATATATCGTGGAAGCGTCCGTTTGCAATATGCGCATTGTGTGCGTTCCATTTTCGGCAAAATCGACCGTTCCGACAGGCGTTTTCAGTATCTGCGCACTGGAAGACGAATAGCCGAGCGTGGGCGTTTCGGCGCCAATAAATTCGCCGTCAAACGTCATGGTAATCTTGCCCGATTTTGACGAGGAAGCTGAGCTGAGATGACATAACACCACAGTATATTTTCCCTTGATAATCAACGGCGACTGCATTTCTATCCATCCGTAGATTCGCAGATTCAGCAGCAAGCCGTCGTAGTTCATAAATCCTTCAGGCGCTTCGTGGCCGCGAATGTCATTTTTGTTATATACAATATATTTCACTGCCAGATCCCTGACATCGGGAGAGGCGGTTTCCCATTTGAAACTTTCAAACTTGTCGTATTCGAGCCATACTTCGGTATTTGCGGTCAAACCCGATTTACGGTAGTCGGTCGTCAATCCGCCTATTTCCGTATAGTCAGTCAGTTCCCAGCGTACTGTCGCTCTGTCGGGCGTAATGACGTACATCGGAGCGTCTATCACATGAACAATGCCATTCTTGGCTGGGATGTCGGCTTCCGTAATTCTGACGCCGGTTACCGTTGTCGTGTCGTAGTTGATATATTCTACGCTGTTGTGCGCCGACAAGTTAATCAGGTCTTTGCCCGAAGCCGTCGAGATATTTTTGGATGCATCGGAAACTTCCAAATCGAACAGTTGCGCCCGCGTGTATTGAGGCGAAAGCACATGATAATTGAGGTATCTTACCAGTTCATTGTCAGTTTGTTCCATATCTGCGCCCAATGCGGCAATCAGGTCATCTGCGCTCCGTATGTCATTGGCTTCGTATACTGAATTGGGAACGGCAAACAATGCATTACGGATCTTGGCGCCATTTGTGAGATTGTGCAGGCTGTTCAACCATTCGTTCATCCCCGCCCTTTTTATAGCGTCGGCCATGATGGAAAATTCGGGCGTATTGACACGATCCCAGACGGTTGCCGTTATGGGTATTAACACCTTGTCGATAGCATGAAGGATGCCATTCGACAGCTTTTGGTCAATTTGGGTTATCATGGCGTAATCGTTTACATACAGGGTGGAATTGACAAATCTGATGGATAACTGGTCGCCGGTAGCCGTTGTATCGGGCAACAGGCCGTTGTCCAGCTGATCTTGGGTGTAAACGATTCCCCGTATCGTATGATACTTTGCCAGCAAGATGGCCTGTTCTTTCGACATGTCTGCTATCGAAGCGTAACCCTGTGCGTCTAAGTAGGATTTCACGGCGTTATTGTCGGGAACGAACACGGTATAATTGTCATTCAGGTTCATTGTTTTATCCAAATCGGCGTGTTTTAACAGCTCCAGCCATTCGGAAAACTCGTCGGAATGAAGTTCCAGCCACATAGACACCGGATATTCATTGGTCGGAGGGGTCAGGTTGCCTTCACTGGGGTCGTCGCAGGAAGCGAACGACAAAAGCGCCAGCGAAAATATGAATAATACTGTTTTTTTCATTGTTCTGTTTTTTTACTGTTATTTTCTGCCATAACCTAAGTTTGTATAATAAGAATTTTGCTCCAGCAGCCGGTTTGCGTCCATCTCCTTTTTGGAAACGGGCAAGTAATGCGAACCGCTGTCGAGCAATTTCGCCCGCGTTACGGAATATTGTCCAGGACTGAGCGTCGACAATACCTGCCAAATCATGTACTCTTTGTAACTGTAATTGTTGCGTCGAGCTATCCGCAGCAAATCGAACCACGATTTACCTTCGCCGCAAAATTCGCGGACGCGTTCACTCAGTATCAGGTGCAACGCCTCAAGTTCGTTGGAAGGGAACGTAAACAGCTGTACGATTCCCGCTCTTTCGCGCACGCGCGTTACATCGGCGGCAGCCAGCGCATACGAAGCAGCGTCGCCTTTCATAACGTATGCTTCTGCCCGCATCAGGTAGATTTCGGCCAAACGATAAATAATAAAGTTCTGGTCGTTTTGATTGGTGGCATTACGAACAGGGTTTGCACCGCTTGTATATGGCAGGGTACCCAGGTATTTCCACAATTTTATGCCGTAAGTTCCACCAGATACTCCATCCACTGTACCACTGAACCGGACATCTCCCAAACTTGCTGTTTCTGATAAAAACATTATCGTATTGTTCGACACTACATAATAACCCTTCTTGGCATAGTCGAACCAGTCAATGAAACTGTTTGTCTGCCTTTCGAGCGCATTGTAATCGTATTGTATTTCGAATATGCTTTCGTTGGAATTGCCGGGGAAATAATTGGTAAACCACAAGTCGCCGCCGATAAGTCCTACACGCCCCGAACCGATAATTTGGGTGCAGGCGTTTATGCATTTGTCGTAGTTGCCTTGCCACAGGTAAATGTCGGCCAGCAAAGCGTAAATCGACCATTTTGTGGCTCGTCCTTTGCTGTTTCGCGGATTATCCACATCGGTTTCGGGATAAAACTCTTTAGCTGCTCCCGACGCCAATACATTTTCCAAATCTTCAGCGATTTTCGCCAAAATTGTTTCTTCTGACGATTGTGCCAAATCGAATTTTTCGTCGTCATTTACATAAGGCTGCAATACCAGCGGTACGTCCTTAAATGTCCGCACCAGATAGAAATAGGCCAATGAGCGCAGAAAATAGGCTTCGGCAAAATAGCCGTTCATCTCCTGAACAGTGAATGACGGGTCTTTCTCCGTTACTGACGGCGCATACTTTAATACCGAATTAGCCATATTAATGACTTCGTACATCTTCGACCAGTCGCAAAGCAGGTTGTCTTGCTTGGTCAAAAGTTGCCGCACTTCAAAACCGGCTTTCGGTTCTTTGTCTGCAATATTCATGAAGTCGATTCCCGTTCCGCGGGCTTCGCCCCACAGAAACATGTAATGAACATTATCGCGCAATTTCACATAACCGGAAGCTATCACCTTTTCCACATCGCCTTTCGTGTTCCAGTACTGGTCTGTTGTTTGCGCATTATCGGGATACAGTGTCAGATAATCATCGCACGCCAGAAATGCTGCCAACGCAAGCATGGATAACAGATATATTTTTAGTTTTTTCATAATGACCAATTTTAATATGTTAAGTTAATACCAAACAGGAAACTCCGCGCTTTTGGAGTATATGACTTATCCATCGCAACCGGATAAATGGTGTTTACCGATACTTTTACTTCAGGGTCTTGTCCGGTATACTTTGTCCAGGTAAACAAATCTTCGACGGTGCAATACACATATATCCGGCTGAAGCCCCAGCGCTGCAAAACTGTTTTGGGAAGGTTGTATTGCAATGTAACATTTTTGAGACGCAAGTACGAAGCGTCTTCCACAAACCGGTCGGAACCCAGGTAGTTGTATCCTCTGTCGAACAGCGCTCGCGGAATGTCGGTGTTGTCGCCTTCGTGACGCCAGCGCTTCAATACGGCTGTACTTTGATTTCCCGTTCCGTACATGTTTTCGGTACTGATGCGTGTGCCGTTAATTACTTTTTGTCCCAAACGTGCATGTGCAAAAGCCCGCAGCATAAAGCCCCGATAACGGACGTCGAACCCGAACCCGCCGGTCAGCAACGGATTGGAGTTGCCCAGATAGACAATATCGTTTTCGTTTATCACCCCGTCGCCGTTGATATCTTCGTATTTGGCGTCGCCCGGAAAAACACGCTGATTGAAATTGGACATATACACTGAATTGCCGTTGATGTCGCGGATGATATTTCCATCCTTGTCTTTTGCATAGGTGTCTTCCGCGTTTTGATAAACGCCCTTGTAGCGGAATCCGTAGAATGACCCCAAGGGTTCGCCTGTCCTGACATTATAGGCATACTCGCCATTCTTCTGCTCGTATTTGTAAGCGTTCATGCCCGAAGGCAATTCGTTTACCTCGTTGTGGTTCTGCGCCAGATTGAAGTTTACCGATACTTGCCAGTCCTTATTTTTGACAGCTATATAGTCGGCATAAAATTCCCAGCCTTTGTTTGTCATGCTGCCCGAATTGTACCATTTGACCTTGGAATAGCCTGAAGTGCCGGAGACGGTAAAATCTTTGTGCAGCAAATCTTCTGTCCGGCTACTGTAAATTTCGGCCCCAAAGGTAAGCCTGTCCTTCAGCAAGCCGGCTTCGAAACCGATGTTTTCTTGCGTCATCGTTTCCCACTTGATGTGATCAAGCTGTATCTGGTTGGGATGCACGGCCGCCATGTCAATATAACCCGGATTAATAGCCGTGAATGTGCCGATATAGGAATACGAGCCTGTCGGCGGATTTCCGCTCTGTCCCCAGCTGCCTCGCAACTTCAGGAAAGACAGCCATTTCAGGTCTTTCAGAAATGCTTCTTCACTGATAATATAGGCCAGACCTACCGTACCAAAACCTCCCCAGCGATTGTCGGCGCCCATCGCTGAATTGGCCTCAAGACGATATCCGTAATTAATCATGTACCTGTCTTTGAACGCATAGTGGACTGTACCGTTGACTCCTAACTGTCGCGACATGGACGAACCGGAATTAAGCCCTTTGTTGGCTATCGTGCCGCCAGCCGTGGGGTCGATAGTAGAAGGTGAGGCATTGCCACTCTTTGCGCTGGAGTAAGACGAACTGCTTGTTTCTTCCGTTTCTATTGCTCCGCTTACCGTCAATTTATGCTTTTCTGCGAAATAGCCGATATATACCAGCGAATTCTTTGTACGCAGGTAGGTTTCGTCGGTAATGGCGTCGCCGCTGCGGTTGAACCACTGGTTTTGCCATGTTACCCCTGTAACGCTTTGCGGCAGAAATTTCTTTGTTTTATTTTTTTTCAGGTATAAACCGACGTTTCCATAATAGTCGAGGTCGGGCAAAAGCTTATAATGCAAGTCGAACACGAAGCGATTGTCGGTAGCTGTTGTACGCCGGATAGATTCGTATACCATCGCCACCGGATTAAAGGTTCCTTTAATTTCGTCGCCGGAATCACCCTCCGGTTCAACCTTACCCTGAAAGTACTGTTGCGGCGTGAAGTATTCCGATGTGCGCTGATTATTATCGTCCATATAATACGGACTCATGTTCGGCATTTTGTTGAGCGCATGGGCGCGCGGATTTTCCCAGTTGGCCTCCTTGTCGGTGTTGACAAACGAAAAATTGGTTACAATGTCCAGTTTGTTCGAAAACCGGTAGGTGAGATTAAACGAAGCGTTTATCCTGTCGGTTCCTGTGCCGATGATTGTTCCATCATCCTTGCGATATCCCAGCGACAAGCGATAATTTGCTTTTTCGCCGCCACCCGATAACGAAAAGTTGGTTTCGAACATTTGGCGTGGCCGTGTAATTTCGTTTAGCCAGTTGGTTTCCTGATTGTATTCCTTAAAATATGCCCAAGTAGGGTCGAATCCGATTTCTTTCGTATTGTACAGGTAATCCAGATAGGTCTGTTTGCTGTTGGACGAAACGCCAAGATCGTTGACCGTATTCCAGATTGCATCCTGAATCATGCTCACGTACTGGGACGAATTGAGCAACGGGATGGTTTTGGGTTCTTTGCCATACGAATATTTGGCGTCATAGTTGATCGTAGTTTTGCCTGTATGCCCTTTTTTGGTCTTGAACACCAATACTCCGCTGGCTCCTTTCGACCCCCAGATGGCCGTAGCTGCCGCATCTTTCAGTACTTCGATGCTTTCGATGTCGTTGGGCGGAATGTTCAACAATGCGCCGAAATCTTCGGTATTGGCTGTAGCAAATTCAAAATCTTCGTTGATAGTGGTCGGATATGGAACGTTGTCCACCACAATCAGCGGGGAAGTATTCGCATTCAACGACGAAATACCCCGAATGCGGATAGAACTGGAAGAACCAGGATCGGCGCCGGTAATGATATCCACGTTGGCAAGGCGGCCCTGCAGGGCGTCTTCGATGGATATTGCCGGAGCTGTTTCGAGTATGTTCAGGTCGATTTTTTGCGTTGCGGCAACAAATTCGCGCTTGGTCAGCCCTGCCTGATTACGATCTACCCGCTTGGCGGTTACTTCCACATCTTCGAGCATATACATATCGTCCTCAAAGGTTGCGTCCAATACGCTCTGTCCGGTATATTTTACCTTCAGGGTTTTGTAGCCAATCATCGAGAATACCACTGTCAGGTTATTTCCTTTTGGTACCTGTAATTTATAGTCTCCGTCCAGTCCAGTCATGGTTCCGGTCAACGACCGCTGGTCTTTATTTTCAACAAAAACGCTTGCCCCAATAACCGTTTCACCGGTTTGGTCTTTTACCACGCCTGTCAGTACACTTTGTGCATTCAGCCCTGTTGTGACGAAGAGACAAGATGCGAATAGTATTATTTTCTGAAAAATCTTCATATTTTCTATATATTTCTATACATTTTCGTTATTCAAACTCTAATAAGCCGTCAATCAGATACGCGGCTCCATCCTGATAAATATTCGGGAACACAGATATCACGTTCGCGGTATTGCCTTTGGCGTCGCGTATTTTTATTTGCGTACCTGTATCGATAATCGTCAAGGTGGCGGGAATTCCATTCCTCCGCAGGAACGTTTTAACTTCGCCCTGAACGCCTGCTCCCGGAAAAGGATAGTCGTTCAACGAACTGGTATTCACATTGACGTAGTAATATTTCAGGTAGTCGCTCAAGGCGTCGACGTCGGATGGAATTTTTCCGGCAGCTTTTCCGGCAACAATGGCGTCATTGGTCGGTAT
>JAITHZ010000328.1 GCA_031279795.1 Bacteroidales bacterium | reverse complement strand
AGATTTCGTCCTTTTACGGTGATTTTGGCTGTTGCTGCATTGAAATTTTCGTATTCAAATTCGCCGATTTCGCCGCCGTCGACTGTATATGCCCATTCTGCTCCAAAGCGTTTCACGTCGAAACGGTCGGCGCCTTTGCCTATTTCTTCATCGGGGGTAAAGGCTATTCGTACTTTTCCATGTTTGATTTCTTTGTGCGACAGGAGATATTCCATTGCCGTAACGATTTCGGCGATTCCAGCCTTGTCGTCGGCGCCCAGCAGCGTTGTCCCGTCGGTAACAATCAAGTCTTGCTTGATATATTGTTTTAATTCTGGAAAATCTTCTGGTGAAAGATAAATACTTTTTTCGTCGTTCAATTCGATATCTCTTCCATCGTAATTAACTACAACATGGGCGTTTACATTCCGTCCCGAAATATCGGGGCTGGTATCCAGGTGGGCTATAAAGCCGATAACCGGTACGTTTTTTTCGATGTTTGACGGTAATGTTGCCATTAGATAACCGTTGTGGTCTAATTTTACTTCCTGCATGCCAATTTTTTTCAGTTCGTCGGCCAGACTGCGGGCAAAAATCATTTGTCCTGGAGAACTTGGCGTCAACCCTGTTTCCGGATTTGACTGTGTATCAAACCGGATGTATTGCATAAACCGCTCGATTATATTCATGTAACGTATTTTTTTACTTTAATGAAATGAGGCTTCAAAAGTAGTTATTTTCTTTTAAAACGAAAAGTTCAAAGCGGTTTATCTGCTATTTTTTTTGAAGTATTGTATTTTTTTTAGATATTATTCACTCAAAGGATGTATGATAGGGGGGGTGTTAATTGTGAGTATTCATAATTCATTTTACAATTTTTGTATTATATGGGAAAGCATCGCATGAATTTTTGCAGCCTGAGGCTTTTTTTAATGTTGCTTTCAGTGACCCGATTTTCAATTTTGTTTCCACCTGCACAGGAATATGGTTGTTGTCGTCGCTCATCCACAGGAAAATTGATTCTTTTTTGTTTTCAAAGGCATTTCCGTTGATGGAAAACGTATATTTTACCGTTCTTATCTTTTCTTTATCCAATTCAATAGTTTCGATTCCTTTGTAGGTAACAGTTACATTAAATGCTTCATCGGTAAAGAGTAGTGTTACTCCAACTGATTTATTCTTTTTTAACGTTTCTGTGTCCATCGAACGAAAAAAATGTAACAGACTCATTGTGTCATAGAAACAGGTTTTTGAAAGAAAAGCCGTATCGCCTCGCAATGTATTGTTCCGATAATGGCGCAGCCGCGCTTTTGCCTCGTTCGGTGGATAGGAATAAAAAATTTCTTCGTAACTGTAGGTTTTATCTTCGTGCGCCGCTTTTTTGAAAAAAAGAGGTGCGAAAGTGTCGGAAGACACAATTCCCGACAAGGTGTCGCTTAAATAAAAAATCTTTTTTACAGCCCCTGTCGTTTGAATGAACAGTGAGTTTTTGATGGCCTGTGTTCCGTTGTATGTTGTTTCAGAAGTAGTCATTTTCATACTGGCGCCTTTCAGCCAAATCAGTCCCCACGCATAGTGCACATCATAGGTGAAAAATTCTTTTGGCGAAAAAAAATCTTTGTTGAACGGACATTGTGCCGCCCCGTTCTGTTGCGACAAAAACAATATCATCGCTGTCAATAAGTTGCAAAACGTTTGTTTAAAAGAAATCATTAAAATGACAAATAATTAATTAAAATAAAAAATAACAGCTATCGTTCGAGATTGCCCGGCATCTGATGAATTCCGCGAGGCGGCGTTGTTGGCGACGGATTTCGCGGTGCAGACGTCGAAGAATTACCGCGCGTTCCCTGCGTATTGCGTGTCCCTGCATTGCTTGCTGATGACGTTTTTTCTTTCGGTTTGTTCTGCAGCACATCCTGCGGCTTTTGCCGAACTGTCGGAACTGCTGTCAAATCCCATTCCTGTTCATCCTCAAAATTGGCCATTAACTTAATTCCTCCTTTGTAAAAATAATACACAGTTTCAGGTTGAATTTGGTTGGAATAATTTCCGGCATCCCATATTCCATTATCGTTTTCGTCCAGAACAATACGCGCGTAATATGTGCCTGGCGGCAGAAACGGAAATTCTGCCGAAAAGTTTTTTACGGGCGCTTTTCTGACGGGCTTATCCGATTTATCAAGCAGTTCTACAAATGCTGGAGAATTTAAATTTGTAATATTAAAGTAGAGTACACTATATTCTTCCAGTTTTTTAACTTTAAACGTTGAAGACCATGCTTTGTTGTGCGTATCGTAAATGCTGAAAAAGGCGGCTGAATCAATAGAGAAGCGATATTCGCCGCCGGGCGTCCACTTCGTCAACAGACGGAACGTGCGTAAATTCTGGCTTTCATCCTGCTCGAAGCTATAGTTTTTTAGTGTCTTCCAGAGAGTATCTTGTCTGATTTCCAGATGAATACCATCAGGATTGTACGTTTTGACAGGGGTCTCCCATTCTACAGCAAGCGAACGGTTGATGTCAAGTGTGGACGCTAATTGGATTGTGGAATTAAAATACTGTATTTCAATTGAATCATTTTCATTTTCAATTTCTTTTTTCTTTTTCTTTTCGTTCAATTTTGTTTTTTTCCATACCACTGTCAGTGTATCGGTAAAGAGCGAAAGCTGTTTGAGGGAATCGGTTTTCAGGTAGTTAATCTGCAACCGCAGCGTATCTTTCTTAAAAACAGCTGGATTGGTTATCCAATAATGCAATGTGTCGTTTGTTGGATTTTTCTCCAGTACGCACCAGTCATCACTATCGGGGAAATTGAGTGGCACGATTTCGGGTAATTCTTTCGATGGAGCATTGAAAAAAAACGTAAATTTGTTGGCTACTGAGCGCTCATATTTTTGCAAAAATTGATTTTTTACAACGTTTTCCTTAAAGAAATGTAATAAAATGTCATCTGGAAGATAATGCGTATATTCCCGCGTAATGACTGTATCCACAGTGATGGAATCACGCCAGACCGTATCGTTTCGCAGACGAGGCTCAAATCGAGGAACAATCAGTGAATCGTAAAAAGCAATTTCTTCTCCTGGATCGTATTTATAGTTACGGTTCAAGTCGCCTAAAGCGAAAATGCGATAACTCCCCTCCGACAAGTTCTTGATGGAAAAATGCCCCGCTGCATCAGTATTTCCAATCCGGTAAAATGGTTCGGTGGTGAAGGCCGTATCATGCAGGTTTTTATGCAATCCGACGATTTTTCCACTAACTGGCTCCAAATTGGCTGCGTTAAGCAATATACCGGAAACTTCCAGCGAATCAATTACATCTCCCGTCGAAAAGGAAAACACGAAATTTTGAAGCGGATTTCTTTCATTATTGTCAACAATAGCATCCCCAAAATCAATCGTATAAGTCGTATTGGGCTGTAAGGTGTCCATCAGTTCGATATGGAGTCTTTTCCCAAGAAATTTTACTGTTGGCATTTTTTTTTGCGGGGGCGAAATTACCAATTTTTCACTAATTTTATCTAATTGAATGTTTTCGTCAAAATAGATTTCTATCTTTTTTTTGTTAAATTTTAATGAATTAGGATTCGGATTGCTGCGAACAAACTTTGGCGGGTCTTCATCTTTTGGACCTCCTGTCGGATTGGCCATATTTGCGCAAGAGTAAATACCCAGCAGCAACAACGCCATAGCAAATATGAATTTAATTGTTTTTCTTCTCATGATAAATACAAAATTCCCTGCAAAAGTAATTTTTATAATGGAATTTATTTGCGAAATGACTGATTTTTTTGTAAAAAAACAGATCAGATATTACTAAGTATCTGTTTTTAAGAGAAATAATTAATAGAAAACTTGAAAAATTAAATTTCGCATGACATCAATTCGTTCCCACAATTGGTAATGGCAAAAATCATTATCAGATGGATTTCTGTTTTCGATTGCGTTTCCGCGATTATTTGCGCTCTTGAACACTATTTGCCAAATCAAGGAATAGCAATATAATGACACCGATATGATAAAAGAGGCATATCATAATAATGTATAAAACCACAAGAAAAAAGAAAAGTACCCCTAATTTGATACAAAAATCAGCATATTTTACCTTGACTTTGAAACGTTTTTTGCAAAAAAATACCTCTATATTAAAACATTTTTTGTATCTTTACTGCCGAAAAAATAGTTTAAATTATGTTTGAAAGGAATATACAAAAGGAATTAACTCGCTGGTCTAATGATAAATACCGTAAACCGTTGGTGCTAAGAGGCGCGAGGCAGGTGGGCAAGACAACTGTCGTAAGTTGTTTTGCCAAAGAGTTTGATAATTTTCTTGCTGTGAATTTGGAAAAAAAACAGGCGAAAGAACTTTTTGAATCATCCGACGATGTAAAAACGTTACTGCCTTTGCTGTTTCTTTATTGCGATGTTCCGCAAAAAGAGGGTAAAACACTCCTTTTTATCGACGAAATTCAAAATTCGCCGCACACGGTATCGCTGTTGCGTTATTTTTATGAAGAATTGCCCGAAATCTATGTAATTGCTGCCGGTTCGCTTTTAGAAACGATACTCGACAAACACATTTCGTTGCCTGTCGGACGGGTGGAGTATTTGGCATTGCCTCCCTGTTCGTTCCTCGAATTTCTGAATGCCACAGGCGAAAATCGCTTTGTTGAGCCAATTTTGAACGGCACTTTGCCCGCTATTTTTCACCACCCTGTAATGCAGCTTTTCAAAACTTTTTCACTCGTTGGCGGTATGCCCGAAGCCGTATCAAGATATGCCGAAAACAGAGATATTATAGGGTTAAAACGAGTTTACAATCATTTGATTAACACCTATAAAAACGATGTAGAAAAATATGCCGGAAACAAAACGCAGCTGGAGGTCATTCGTTATATTATCGACTACGGCTGGAATTTTGCAGGCGAGGCGGTAACTTTTGGCAGTTTTGCAGGCTCGTCTTATAAAGCGCGGGAAACCGGAGAAGCATTCCGCACGTTGCAAAAGGCAATGCTGCTCGAACTGGCGTATCCTATTACAAGCGCCCAAATGCCTGTAATTTCCGAACTGAAACGCTCGCCAAAACTCTTTTGGCTTGATGCGGGGTTAGTAAACTTCAACGCAAAAATTCAAAAAGAGTACATAGTACACAGTGATTTACTTGATGCTTGGCGAGGCAAAGCATCCGAACAGATTGTGTACCAGGAGTTAAAGGCAATATCGTTTGATGTGGGCGAAAAACAGAACTTTTGGGTCAGGCAGCAACTCGGCAGTAATGCCGAAGTAGATTTTACTTATGTATTTGACGGACAAATTATTCCTGTTGAAGTAAAATCTGGTCATAATGCGCATCTCAAATCGCTGCATTTGTTTATGGACGAATGTCCGCACGATACGGCAGTTCGCGTGTGGTCGCAGCCGTTTTCCGTTAATAAAGTGAAAACGCAAGCAGGAAAAGAGTTTAATCTTATTAATTTGCCGTTTTATTATGTGGGTCAAATTGAAAAAATAGTAAGCGAAAAATTATGAACCATAAAATCACTCTCGCCGCCTTCGATTTTGACGGTACTATTACCGACAAAGATACTTTTGTAGAGATTATCCG
>JAITHZ010000239.1 GCA_031279795.1 Bacteroidales bacterium | reverse complement strand
CGAGGAGGATATTGCGCTCTCCGTACACTGAAGTGTACGGTTAATAAAGTAAAGTCCCTGCGGGACTCGCTTTTTCGAAACTGTTCTATTTTGTTTATTTGTCATCCCTAAACCATTGTTTTGCTGTTTCTTCTCCGACAAACGATTTGATTGCTTTCCAAATGGAAGAGTCAAAATTCGTCCAGTCTTCTCTCGCATTCTTTTTGTTCTGACGAAGACGGTCAATAGTCGTTTTCAAAACGTTGTACTGCTCTGGTGGAATGTCGGAACGGTTTGCTTTTTTCAGCCACTGGTCAATGCGGCTTTTGGCACCTTTGAAATCAGTAACTTTGTACTTGTCTCCGTCAGGAAACTTTTCATCCAAGAATGCAAGTCCGCCTTCAACTTTTGCCCGATCTTTTTCGACTTGCTCGGCGTCTATCTTCGCTTGTACATCACGCTCTTGCTGTTTTTGCAATGCCGCATTAATATCTTTTAGAATAGCTTCGTGTTCAGCAGTCAGACCATCATTAGACAGAGATTCTGCTTTTTCCAATTTTTCCTTTGCTTCGGTATATTTTTCCTGCTCTTTCAATGTTTTAGCCTCATTGACTAATTCATCATATTCTTGCCGAATTCTCGACGAGTATAAAGACGTTGCATCAGTAGCCGAACCGATAATAGAGGAATAACTCCTTAATCCTTCTTTTGCTCCATTTCCTCTCTGACCACCTTTAACTGTCAAAAATTCGTTTTGTGCAGACGTATTGCTCATTTTTAAATATTCAAAAGAAGAACTGTTTGCACTTGCAACAGGTTTGCTTGTTAGTGTCAACAATTCTTTTATCTGTTGTCTTTGCGCCCAATCAGGACAATGTTTGACCATCGCTTTTTCAAATTCATAAAGAAAATCGCATAATTTTTTTTCCTCAAAATTAACGATTTCCATTCTTACTTTTCCAAAACCATACGGTTTGCCCTGCCCTATTTGATAACGACAATCTGTTGTGTTGTGATACGTGATTGCCGATAATAATGCGCCAAGTTCAGCTTTTTTCAAGTTATGATAACGAATTTTGAAAGTAAATGCCGTATTATTATCCAATGGCAGTATAATCGTGTCGAGGTTTTGGTTATATTCGTCCTTGTTTTTGATTCCCCATAACGATTCTCGAATCATATATCGTTTCCATCCCGATATTTGTCCATTCGCATTATACGTTGCATATTGAACAACCGTGCCATTTGCTTCTGTGCTTTGCTTGATATACAGAGGATAATAAGATGCTTTGGGGCTACCGAGTGTTACAATTCTTTCGGCAACAGGAACAACAACAGCATCCGAAAAGGCGTGTGAAACGTGTACTCTACCTTTCAAAGAGCCGTTGTCATCGGTAAAACCAAACAAGCAATCGGATAAATCGGCTTTATAATCTCTCTTTGTCTTATCTCGATTCTTCCCTCCATCTTGTTTGTGGTTGTCTTTGAGAGTATCAAAAGGCGAGTTTTCGTACGGTAATTTATATAGAAATGCCATTCCCAGATCTTTGATGTCGTCGTTGTCCTTTCTAAAAAACACAGGAATACCGTCACCGTCTCGACTTTCTATCAATCTTTTCATCCTGTCCCATTCGTCGGAATCTTTGTATATAAACTTAAAATGTTCCCATTCCTCTTTTGAAAAGGGAATTGTTCCTTCATCAGCAACAGGAAAAACAAATTCGTAAAACTTGCCTGCTTGTGCGTCAAGTCGTTGTGGACGAGGAAATTTGTATCTGTCGGGGCTTCCTGTCAATACTAATCGGCCTCGGATGTTGCCGTTGGAATTAAACATTACCCTGTTTTCCTTATATTCACATGCATATTGAATGTCTTTCGAAAAAGAATTTATCCCAAAAATATTATTATGTTTTTTCAGCAAGTTGTATTTGTATTTCGCCGTTTTTTGCTCATCCGATAGTCTGGGTGCCCCTGCCGTTTGTTTAAATTCATTTGCAAGAATCTGCATTTGTGTTTTTTCATCAATTCTAACCATTGCAATTCGATATGGTTTTCCGCAATCAATGATTTCAAAGTCATCGTCTTTTCTTCTTAAATACCCACAATGCAAATTCGCCTGTTCTTGCGGATTTTTGATTGTATATAACTGCGGGTTTCCCCATTCACGTTGGGCAAACATTGCATTCTTGTCGAGGCGCATCTTCCCGAAACTCATTATCTCCAGCACGTTCCTAATCGCACCTTTGATAGTTGTTGCCGGAATGAAGTATCGGTTATCGACTTTTGAAAACGATTTGTAGGTGTCGTTTTTTGCCTCGCCGTCGGCTTTTGTATGTCCGTTGCGGACAAAGATGGGCGATTCGGCTGTTATTTTAAGTTCAATCTCTCCGCTTTCGCCGTCGGAAAACGGGATGTCGTGCGAAATTTGGTCTGCCCAATCCGGAAAGAAAACTTTATCGCTTACCGGCACGAAATTAAATGGCGCTTTTATCATGTTGTTTATTTTTATATTTGATGATTTGAGAATCCCATAAAAACACATTCAGCAGGGACAAGAGTTTTCATACCTTCGCAAAATTCGTCTTCCTGTTCTTTCCAGTATTGACGGAATTTGATTTTTGCTACTCCGCCAAGTCGTTGCGGGATAAACGATTTCTCGTTACATACTTTGCCGACAATCTCCCGCAAATCATATTTTTTAACGATATATTTTCCGTCAACATATTTGATGCTAACTGATTTTTGTTCGCTTTCAGAATAGATTTGTCCCTCTACAACAAACGGATTTTTATTGTTGTCAAGTTCAAGCACATATACTTCCGCTCCGATTATTTGAGGCTCTGGCTGGTCGCTGTACCAGATATAGCCTTCACATTTTTTTGAAAACTGTATTTTCATTTTGATTCCTCCTTTTCATTAATAAATAACTTTCCTTTAAAACATCCGTGTCCGCGATTTGTGCCGCCTCCGAGTGGTAGCAAGCCACTGCAAATATCATTTAAAGTGTTTTCAAATGCCATTTTCACATCTTCGTTTTCAATGGCAGTTTTTCTAACCTTAAATGTCAATATATAACTGACATCTTTCCCATACACAACGTTTTCCGAAAACAGAGCGCCCTCAATCGCACCGCCGGTGAAACGGTCTATGGATACGTGATTGAGGATTTTCTTGTTGGTATTGGTATAACTGCCCTGAATAACATCTGAAATCAATACATTACCGCGTTTTTGCTCTTTTTCGTCCTGCGAAGTGCAGCCAAACAGGGCGCGAACAGCGGGGTTATAGTCAATGACCATCTCTTTTATGTCGCCTTTGAATTTTTCAGGTATTTGATAGCCTTTGCTCAAGAGTTCGTCCGCGTTTAACTTATCTGCAAACACACTTTCCGATTTATTGTAATGATACGCCACCCGATGAGCCACTGCGCCTTTAACCGAGCTACCGGGTATAAGAATTGTATTGGCTTTTATTTCAGGCTTTCCACTCGACCAGTCAATATATGATTCTGTTACAGGCGTCATATCTGCCTCATCGTCTCCCATACCACTGCCGAAGAGGAAAAAGTCGTCGGCAGTGAGCGTGAGGTGGTAGGTAGTCCAATCTCCTGAATTTGAAGATTTGAGAATTTGAGAATTTGAAGATTGCCATATTTCATCATTCAGCGAAGATGTTTTGTTGATATACTTTTCCAACTCATCAGAATCAGATAAATCAAACAAATCACAGTTAAGACTAACTATTTTTATCTCCCCAAAACCTTTTCTTGTGCCGCCGCCAAAGCGGATTGTGTCTTTTGAGAGTTCATCAAGCACAGCTTGAAAGTTCCTGTCTTCCTTGGTTTCAGACAGGAGTTCGATTTCAAACATAAACCGGGCGCCTTTATAAACAACCTCTTCGTCGAATTTCGCGTGTTTTTTGACATCGGCAGTTCCTTTTTCGTTCATCTTAACGTGCTGACGAATTGGCAGTTCGTCGAACAGTTTCAGATAATCGGATCTGTCTGAAATCAGTCCTTCTATCGCTTTGCCGTCAGAATCAACGATTTGTGCAGACGAAAAGATGATTTCGGAGCCTTTGCCGGAGTTCTTCTTTTTGTCCGAAAAACCAAAGAATTTATCATCATGGTTTAATTCGCGTAATTCGTGCCGGATGATACCTGCGATTGCTGTGCCGGGAATATACGGCAGTCCGTTCACATCGCGGGCTACGACACTGTCGGTCAGCAGCGATTTTTCGCCCGCCCCGACTGCCAAAGGCGTAACCGCCTCAATCACAATTCTTGCTATTTGTCTGTATTGATATGTACTCATAATGTTATTTTGTTTTGTCATTTATTTCCGCCAGCATCCTGTCGAAGTCCGATTGATATACTTTGTCTTGCATGACACGATATTTTTCAAACTCGCTCTCGGCAAATGTTTTTGCAATTTCGTGGGTAACACGTCCATTGTCCTGCAAGATTTCGCGCTCGTTGAACTGCAAAAAGGCGTTCAGTTTTTTAACCCAATCGTCCATATACATTACGTTTCTGCGCTTTGCCTGGTCTTCTGCATAATCTAAATACATTGTAACTATGCGGTTTAACCCTTCCAATTCTTCCTGATCCAGATAGTTTTTGGCAATGCTCACATCGCTTTTACGTATCCTTCCGGTCGGAGCATTTTTCCATGAAGTCAGACCCATATTTTGTTTCGTATGGTCGGCTCTGTGATACACGATTTCGGCGGCCGTTTCGCGCACGATTGCCCAGTGAAGTTTGTTTTGAACTGTGGCAAAAAACAGTTTAGTTATCTCGCTATCAACATTATAGTCGG
>JAITHZ010000120.1 GCA_031279795.1 Bacteroidales bacterium | reverse complement strand
TTTTTTCAATTTTACTTTCTTCAATACCCTTTCCGGTGTCGGAAACAACAATTTCGATATGGTGCCGCAACGCTTCAGTAGGGGAGTTTTCATCGGTTGCAGTGCACATTCTGACGGTCACTTCTCCGTTGTCGGGCGTAAACTTGAATGCATTGGAAAGGATGTTTACCAGAACTTTATCAAAATTATCCATGTCAATCCAAACCTTCAAATCGTCATCGTCATGAAAAAAATCAAAACGGATGTTGCGCTTGTTCGACTGGTATTCAAATGTCTGCATCAGGTCTTTCACAAAGCCAACCATGTCTGTCTCCCGAAGTTTTACTGACATTTGTCCTTTATCAATCTTTCGGACATCCATCATTTGATTGATTAACCGGAGAATACGCTGCGCATTCCGGTACATCAGCAAATATACCGGTTGCTTTTCTCTGTCGGTATTTTCCGAAATAAGTTTTTCCAGAGGGCTTATAATTAGCGTCATAGGTGTTCGAATCTCATGCGAGACATTGATAAAGAACTGCAATTTAGCTTCACTTATTTGTTCAGCATGTTCGCGGTGTATTAATTCGTTTTTATGGCGGATTCGTTCTCTGACAAAACGTCCGATTCCCCAAATCAGCAGTATGGCAAGTATCAGATAAAGCAGTTTCGCCCACCAGTCAAGGTACCATGGAGGCATTATTATGAGGGTAATAATGCGTTCTTCCGAGAAATTGTCGTAAATAAAAGCCTTCACACGTAACCGGTATGTGCCGTAATTAATATTGGTGAAATTGATGCGGTTCGTTCCACGTTCGGTACTGACCCATTGGTTATTAAGGCCCTCAAGCATATAACGGTACGACACCCGTTCGGGCGCGCCAAATTCGAAAGTCGAAAATTCCAGTGCAAACATATTGTCGCGATAACTTAGGCAAATGGTATCCACATCGCCTATGAATCCGTCGAAAACGACGTTGTCGCCCGATTTTTGTCCCGCCGCCACCGGTTTGTCAAGTATGTACAATCCAGTCAGATATAGATAAAATTCGGCGCTTTTATCAACAATTTTTCCAGGAAGAAAGGCAGATATGCCGTTTATTCCGCCAAAGAACATTTCGCCGTCATCAGCCTTGAATGCCGCACCCATGCTGAATTCGTTTCCCTGCAATCCGTCGAATGTATCATAATTGACAAACTTGTTTTCGGCCACAGAAAATTTTGAGATGCCGGAATGCGTGCTAAGCCAGATGTTGTCGGCTTCGTCTTCCAGCATGCCGCAGATTACGTTGCTTGGCAATCCGTTGGTCACGGTGTAGGTGGATTGAAGTTCCCGTTTGGCGCTTAATCGCGCAAGCCCTTCTGTAGTGCCTATCCAGATGGATTTTTGTTTATCTTCTTCAATACAGTATACAATATTTCCGGGTAATTTCCGGTTTATCTCGGTGTAATTTTCGATATGTCCGTCAAGCGGGTTGATGGAGCAGACGCCTTTGTACGAACCAATCCAGACTACTCCCGCACTGTCGCAAACGATGCAATTAATCCAGTCATTTACAATACGTAGCGAATCTGGAGCAGCTTGAGAATAATGCTTTGTAAAACGTTTTTCGTTCAAGTCAAACAGATAAACTCCAGCGCCGTTTGTGCCTATCCAAAGGCGGTTGCGGTCTTTCGCCAGGCAGAAGATTTTATCTCTGGCCGAATTGTTATCAAATGTTTCAATCTGGTTGTTGAAATACGTCGATTGTCCGGTTCGTTTGTCGAAACGGCAGAGGCCACCGAGAAATGATCCCATCCAGATATTTTCTTCATCGTCTTCAATCATTGCCATGATGGTATTCGGCAAAAAATGCGGCGAAACCGATGGAGGATAATGTCGGGAATATCCCTGTTTATCAAGGCTGTAAGCGCCATCGTTATCGGTTCCTATCCACAATATGCCGTTTTTGTCTTTCAGCAGCGACATGATGCATCCAGAGCCTATTATGTTGTGATTATGTGATTTTGGTCCCCAGTAGTTGAATTTGTTCGGACTTTCTGGCGCAAGAAAAACTCCTTTTTGAAACAGTCCCGACCATATATTTCCTGCTCTGTCCTGACAGATGGCATGTACCTTTGTTCTGGAAAAATCGAACGATGCCGATGGAACCAAATAATCGTCTAATTCCTGTGTCGCCGGATTGTAAATTTTAATTCCCTGTCCATCAGTACCAACCAGTAAACGTCCGCGATTATCAATTGTCAGGCACTTTACCGGCAATGTGGTGTAATTTCGGTACGGAATGTGTTCAAATCGCTGTGTATAAGGATTTAGCCGGTGAAGTCCATTCGTCAACGTTCCAACAAAAATGTTTCCCATTCGGTCTTCGCACACTGCCGATATCTGGTTGCTTTTAATCAAATCAGGCGCTTTAAACACAGTAACTTCGTCAGTTGCCGGATTATAACGGTTCAATCCCTGATTTTCGGAAGCAATCCAAAAATATCCGTTACTGTCTTCGTAGAGACATGTTAAATAACGGCTGCTCAGTCGAGCCGAAAGTTGTTCATCTGTATGGAAAACCGTATCATCTTTTCGTATCCGGATGATGCCTTCTTCGGAAGTTGCAATCCATATTTCGTGATTTCTTGTTTCGATAATCGACGTAATATGAGGCGTTAACAGACGTTCGCCACTATAAAGTTTGACTTGCGTGAATTTGTCCGTAACGCGGTTGTACAGATGCAACCCATTGATGCAACCCACCCAGAAGCGTCCGGCAGTGTCTTCAAACAGGGAGCGAACATAATTATTTTTTATGGATGAAAAATCGCCGGGGAGATTTTTATAAACAGCAAACCGTACACCGTCGAACCTGTTCAGGCCGTCTTCTGTTGCAACCCAGATGTAATTCTGTTTGTCCTGATAGATGGCATTGATAAGTGAACTCGACAATTCATTGTCGGACGTAGAATAAAACGTTCCGATTTGAGGACGCGCAATATGCGGTAAACCGAAAAGAAAAAGCAGCATCCAGGTTATTGTAATTTTCATGTACGATTAAGTAATTAATTAAAATTCAGCGAATATGGCAAAATCTGTTAAATCGACAGAAGCCGACAATCAAGGAGCTTTGGAAAATATCAGCATTAATTTTGTTTCAATAATAGAATAAGCAATATAAAACAGAGCAAAGACCAGCAGGAAAGGAACGACCGTCGATTTGTCCAGCAGCAATCCTGCGATGAACAGTCCTGTGCTTCCGACGGTTTTTATCAATCGCAGCCGCATCAGTTTTTTCAACGAGGGCGGCGGCGTCTTTTTTGCGACGAAATCATTAATCCACACACACATCGGTAT